>JAITHN010000143.1 GCA_031279745.1 Streptococcaceae bacterium | reverse complement strand
GAGAACGAGCTGGCGTTGAGGTGGTTCGTGGAAAAGAAGGGGGAGACCCTGCGTCTGTCGTCTATGATGCGATGGAAAAAGCGTTGTCTTCGGACACAGATATTTTGATTGTCGATACCGCCGGAAGACTTCAAAATAAAGTGAATTTGATGAATGAATTGGATAAGATGAGTAGAATAATCCAAAAACATTTGCCAAATGCGCCTCATGAAGTTTTACTCGTTTTGGATGCAACGACTGGACAAAATGCAATGGTTCAAGCCAAGGAGTTTAAAGAAACGACTGGAGTTACAGGGATTGTCCTCACCAAGCTGGATGGGACCGCAAAAGGAGGAATTGTTTTGGCGATTCGGAATGAACTTCATTTACCCGTCAAATTCGTAGGACTCGGAGAAGGAATTCTTGACTTAAAACCTTTCAATGCAGAGGATTTTGTCGTTGGAATGTTTAGCGAGCTTCTTGAAGCAGAGTAAACAATTTAAATTTACGAACGAAAGTGTAATTGTTACACCCTTCGTTCGTTTTTTTGTTACAATGAAGAAAATAAGGAGGCGTCTATGAAAAGAAGTGAAAGATTAATCAACATGACCAATTACTTATTAGCTCATCCGCATGAGCTCATCAGCCTCTCGCTCTTTGTAGAAAAGTACAATTCAGCGAAATCAAGTATTTCAGAAGATTTAACGCTTGTAAAGAAAACGTTCTTGGAGCAAGGGATTGGGGAAATCAAAACCATCTCTGGCGTAACCGGCGGACTTAAATTCATCCCGAAAATCTCTGATGAGCTTGGCAAAAAGATGGTCGACTCTCTATGTGAAGAGATGAGTGAAGAAGACCGACTATTGCCTGGCGGATATGTGTATCTGAGTGATCTCTTAGGACAGCCGAAACTCCTTCGTGAAGTCGGGCAAATCATTGCCTCAAAATATGCAGACAAAAAAGTCGACTATGTAATGACGGTTGCCACAAAAGGTGTGCCCATCGCACAGGCAGTTAGCTATTTACTAAATGTTCCCTTTGTCATCGTGCGTAGGGATTCCAAGATTACAGAAGGGGCGACGGTTAGCATCAACTATGCAAGTGGTTCGTCTCATAGAATCGAGAAGATGGAATTGTCCAAGCGAAGCCTAAAAGAAGATAGTCGCGTCCTCATCGTGGATGATTTTATGAAGGGCGGAGGAACCATCCATGGAATGGAAAGCCTTATTTCAGAATTCAAATCAACCGTTGCAGGCATTTGCGTCTTTGCAGAAGCGAGATTTAATGGGGAAAGAGAGATCGTCTCTCCTTATGATTCCCTTCTGTTTGTGCAGGATGTCGATACCAAAACAAAGAACATAAAAGTCGTTCCAGGAAATATTTATAAGAAGGAAGCAGATGAAATTTGACAAAATAGACTGGGAGAGTATGTCCAAAAAGCTCTCTGCAAGTGTTGTTTATGGGATTCTTTCCAGTGTTGCGGTGAACTTTTTCTTCCAACCTGGGCACATTTATTCAAGCGGAGCAACGGGGCTTGCGCAGATTTTCACGGAAATCTCCAGAAGAAGTCTTTCTCACGAGATTCCGGTTTCTGTAACGCTCTATGCAATCAATATTCCACTGTTCATACTTGCGTGGTTAGTCCTAGGGAAAAGATTTACCATTTTTACCATATTAACTGTAACGCTCTCAAGTTTATTCATCCATTTTTTACCGGAAAAAACCCTATCTACCGACCCTATCGTCAATGCAATCTTTGGTGGAGCAATCAACGGCCTTGGAATTGGGTATTCTCTTAGAAGCGGATTGTCTAGCGGGGGATTAGACATCATCAGCCTCTCCATTCGGAAACGCACGGGGCAGACGGTTGGGTCGATTTCCATGGTGTTTAATGCGGCGATCATGTTGGTTGCAGGTTACTTATTCGGCTGGCAGTATGCGCTTTACACGATGATGACCATTTTCGTCAGCGGACGTGTGACGGATGCCATTTACACCAAGCAGAAAAAGATGCAAGTGCTCATCGTTACAAGCAATCCAGAAGTATTTTCAAAGGTGATTCAAGACGAGATGCACCGCGGGGTGACCATCATTAACGGCGTTGAAGGGGCGTTTCACCATAATAAAAAGACAATTTTATTAACGGTCATTACACGATATGAAATTGGTAAATTAAAAGAAATAGCAGAATTTTCTGATCCACAAGCATTTGTAAGTATTTCTGAAAACGTGAAAATTCTTGGAAACTTCAATGAAAACTTGTAAAATAAAGGATCAAACGGATAAAATAAATCTATTATGTGTTAAAATTCACATTGTATGTTATAGTTAATGGTGAATATGTATAGAAATTAGTAAAAAATAAAATAATTGGGAGGTTTCCATGAATACGAATTTGATTGCTGTAATTGTAGTCTTGGTCGTTATTGCTGGAATTCTGTACGGGTCGAGTATCTTGATTCGTAAAAAGAATCGAGAGAGATTAGATGAATTAGAAGACAGGAAAGAGTTGTTATTTGATTTACCCATCGATGATGAAATCGATGATGTAAAGAAAATGCACCTTGTCGGACAAAGTCAGAATACGTTTCGTGAATGGAATCAAAAATGGACGGATATTCGACAAACGAGCTTTGCCGATTTAGAAACGCAAATTTTTGAGATTGAAAACTTGAATGACACGTTTCGTTTTCTAAAAGCGAAGTCAGCAATTTCGACAGCTGAAGCACAGTTAGACTATATGGAAAGCGATGTTCAAGATATTAGCGATGGGCTAAGTGCATTGAGAGAGAGTGAAGAAAGAAATTCTCTTGCCGTTCAGGAAGCGTTAGATGTCTATGAAGAGCTAAAAGAGCGCCTTTACGAAGAAAAAGCGATGTATGGCGTTGCGTCTAAAGAGATGGAAAAAGACTTGGTCAATATTGAGATTGAGTTTACCCAATTCGTAACTTTGAATACAACAGGTGACCCTGTAGAAGCGAGAAAAGTCCTCAACCAAGCGGAAGAAGACACATTTGAATTGCAACAGAAGATGGAAAGAATTCCTCCCCTCGTGTCCGAGTTGACGGAAACCTTCCCTTCACAAGTTGAAGAGATTGAAAAAGGGTATAAACAGCTTCTCGATCAAAAATATGTCTTTCCAGAAAAAGATATTGAAGCCCGCATTTTCCATGTGAAAGGTCAGATCGAAGATTCCAAGAAACTTCTTGAATCTACAGACTTAGACTTGGTTGAAGAAACCAATCGCAATATCGATGATGAAGTAAACTTTATTTATGACGTGTTTGAACGTGAGATTTCTTCACACAAATTTGTCAAAGCGAATGTTTCTCAAACAAAAGAGTATATCAATCATGCGAGAAAAAATAATCGTCAGCTTCTCGTTGAACTCGATCATGTTTCACAGAGCTACACGCTCAACCACAATGAAGTGGGCCGTTCGAAAGGCTATCAAACGGAGATTGAAAGTCTTAGCAAAACATTTGAAA
>JAITHN010000133.1 GCA_031279745.1 Streptococcaceae bacterium | reverse complement strand
CATCATTTGGAATAATAACGCCTGGGTAATCTATTTTAACCTTTACGAAGAATGCCTTTGGAGGCAAAGGAATCTCCAGAGGTTGGCATTGCGTCATAGCGCGAGCATATTCATCATCTTTTCTAGCTAGTTCTAATAGGTTACACATTTTTAAGTCAACATCATTCAGCTTCGATAAAATCTCACGTATAATAGCTTTATATTTTTTTAACGAATTTTGGATAGCAAAAATCATTTAAACATCCCTCTCTTCCTTAAAATGCATTTCTGAATTCGCTTATGAGCCATAGCTATCAGGCATAATACCCCACTTAGAGGCCTCGGATCCCTAAGAATCCCATTATAGAGGTTCGCTTACGGTGACTCAGCTTCGATATTTTATCTCTTCGCTTTCCAGAAGATTTTGCATAAATTCAACGACTTTTTCCGCTGTACGCTCCCATGTGAACCGTAACGCGTATTTTTTGGCTTTTTCAGAAAATAGAGACCGATCCGTTTTTGTCATTTTTGCTACTTTTAAAAGACCCCTAGCAATATCTCGTGGGTTACAAGGGTCAACCAAAATTCCCAAATCTCCCGATACTTCTGGCATACTGGAAACGCAAGATGTCACTACGGGAGTACCTTGAGCAAAGGCTTCTAAAATTGGAATACCAAATCCTTCGTAAAGCGATGGAAATAATAAAACATCTACCTCTTGATAAAATTTCGTTATTTCATCATCGGAAAGATAACCATAAAATAAAACATTAGCAACTTTCTGAGTTTTTTGCAAACATGTATCAATAGGATCCATGTTAACCATATTTCCGATGACGTGCAAAAATATTTTTCGATCATCAAGAAGTTCTGACAACAAAGGCAATGCTTTCAAAGCCGCTATAAAATTTTTTCTCCTGTCGATATCTCCTAGTACTAAAATATTATAACAGCTACTATCTATTGGAGATTTCATAATTGTGCTTTGTTCTCTATTTTGGAATCTAAAATGAGAAATATCTGTAGTTGAGGCTAATAAAGCCACACTTACAGGTGGAAGTTTCTCCGGAAAGAAATTTTTTAAATCCTCTAAAGTAGTTTGACTATTGCAGATTAATCCATCAGAACGACGAACAACGGACTCCAATACGTTTAAGTGGCGATATAAATAGTTAGATTCGGACTGAGCTATATGTCCAAAAATAATGTCATGGATTATGAGAACAAGTTTTATTTTTCTTTTAAGACACCATGGTTGCTCCCACAGATTCTCCGCATATTCAAAGCTCAATAAAACATCATACAGGTCAACCTCTTTCCACTGAGCAGAAGGAAACGTTCTTTTTATAGTGAGTGGATTGATATCAATGTTTTTCTTGATGGTTTTAAATAATTTCTTGCAGTAGTTTAAACAGAAGCAACGCCCCAGAATAGTGAGCAAATGTTTCATAAAACGTAATTTTTCAAGCTTTTTTGATATTTTTCGTAAAATTTTGAACTTATATTCATAACTTGAAGTTGTTGGAGGCCAATTATGAAAATTTTCAACAACATTATCAAAGGAAACCACAAGGCCATAAAGCATAGCATTACTTGCTTGCCAATAAAAACTTACCTCAATATCTACATCAGTCCTTTTATTTAGAGCATAGGCTAATTGTGTAGCAACGCGCTGAATACCACGTGGGTTCTGAGAAAAGAGCAAATTGTGAAACGATATTAATATTTTCATTATTTTTACAATCCTTTAAGAATAATTTTCGAGAAATTAACAGAATTATGAAAACCAAGAAATAACTTCCGTCCATTGTTCTGTTTTTCTTTCCATTTGGAAAAGTTTTTAATAACCTTTACCAGAGCGTCTCCGGCACTAATGGGATCATCTGGCATTGATAAAGTCCCTAACTCATATTGGTCTACTTGTTGAGCTGCCCAAGTTCCCCGAGAAGCTACAATAACAACACCTGCCGCAACCAATTCCGCCAGAATACCTGACGTTTGTTTAGCGTAAACTTTGTTGTTATATAATATAAGACCGATGTCCGTTTTTTTTAAAATACCATAATATTCATTTTCATTTAAAGGATCCATATATAATTTCACTCTTTTATCTTCACAAAGGTATTCGATATTCCATGAAAAAAAATCTTCTTGTGGGTTGCTGACCCAAGCCATTATCTCAAATCGCACATCTGGCAATCCAGGAGTGTATTTGGTACGTTTCAACAAATATGGTAAATACTGAAAACCTTTGTCGCTTCGAGCAGCTCCCATATAAGAAACAACAAGAGGTTCTTCCGAAATATGAACAGGTAAATCAGGCACGTGTGGAATGGGCGCTGTAACAATATCCTTACATCCATACTCTTGAAATTCCTGTGTTAAAGAATCTGAATCTGTAAACAAACGCATTTTCTCTTTTATAGGGCTAACAGACAAAATATTGAAAAATTCACAATACAAATACCTCCATGCCTCCTCCTCTAAAGCAGAAAAATGCAGTATCAATACTACCATTGGGGTTTTTTCTACTCCTAAACTTTCCATCCATCTTAGAACACCCAGTAACCCCCACTGTCGTAAAGAATTGATCAATATCCAGTCGTTACTCCCAAAATGAAAAATATCATTAGAGCCATTTAAGTCCTTTAAAATTATTTTGGAGTGATACTCAGCGTTTCTTAAAGGGTTTTTATGTTCAATGTGATCGATCCAGTGCGTAAATATTGGAAAAACACCATACATCTGCCGAACTGTTTCATCAACATTTTTGTTGCCCAACAAAAATGATTTCCATTCTACAGGCAACGCTCTTCTAACTGCTTCCAAATAACCCAAACAATGACCAGAAAAACCAATAAGTGAAGGATCGCACAAAAAAAAACGAAACATCAAATTTTCTCCTTTGTTATTTTTAAGTCACCAACCACCGCTTCAAGCGGTGGCTTGAAATTCCGCCCCTATAAGGGGCTTAAAACATTAAACCATTCGGAAAACCTTTTGCTATCGAATAAAAGGAACATAGAGTCTAGTC
>JAITHN010000098.1 GCA_031279745.1 Streptococcaceae bacterium | reverse complement strand
TCAAAAAGAGTAGGCTTTTTTCAAATTGCTCTACCTTTTTTAAAGGTTTATTGTTAAAATGAATGTGACTAAACTTTTGGAGGAAAATACGTGAGTAAAAAAGATTTATTATACAGTAGTATTTTCATCGGTGTAATTGTCGTCGCCCTGATCCTTTTTAGGACGTTCGTTTTTACGCCTGTAAATGTCATTGGTAACTCAATGGATCCTACACTAAAAAATGGGGAGCGCCTGATCGCTCTTAATCATGAAAAGGCGGAACGCTTTGATATTGTGACATTTAATGCTCCGGACGACCCGAATAAAGTCTATATTAAACGGGTTATTGGGCTTCCAGGGGATAAGATTGAATTTATGGACGATGTTCTCTACATTAACGGGAAAATCTATCATGAACCCTACCTTGAAAAATTTAAACAAAAGAATTTTGACGGCGAACCGTTTACTTATGATTTCAACTTAGATAAATTATTCGGTGAAAAAACAGTTCCAAAAGGCAAGGTGTTTTTGCTAGGAGACAATCGCCGAGTTTCTAAAGATTCTCGCGTCTTAGGATTTGTCAACAAAGACAAGTTGCGGGGTGTGATAAAATTCGCCTTCTGGCCACTTGAAAAATTCGGTCCGGTCACCAACCCATAATCGACGGAATCATGCATGAACACTCAGTCCAACCGATTTTCGGTTGGACTGTTTTTTTTAAAAGAATGGGGGGGACGGTAAACTCAACCGCATGGACTCGCTGCTCTGTTGAAAAATGAAGTCCAGACCAAACTCAATTGTGATAGTATACCCCTCCACTAAAAGCGGCAAGCATTGCATGTATTTTGGTGGATAGAGGAATCCTCACCCTCATCACCTCAAAAAAAAAGCATTGATCCTCACGATGAGGAAGACGACGACCAACACTCCCAAGAGCCACAGTACTCCTGGGAGTCGCTTTACTCCTAAGTACAACTTTACCCCCAAGTGCCGCCGGCTCTTGGGGGTAAAGTCTATTTAGTGCTCATTTGAATAAACGCTCAACTTAAATCGTTTCCGTAATAAATGAACGAGATTCCATTACGCTTAAGATTGCTCCTGCTGTATCAAGAGAGGTGAAGAGCGGGACGCCGTGTTCAATTGCAGCACGACGGATGAGCATGCCGTCTGTTGCCACTTCTCCGCGATTACGACCTGTGGTATTGATCACTGCACGGGCATTTCCTTTTACCACCATGTCGATAATATCCATTTCGCCGTCATTGGCATTTCCAATCTTCTTCACGCCTTTTGTAATAATGCCGTGAGATTCAAAGAATTTCGCCGTTCCTTCTGTCGCGATAATGCCATATCCAATCAATGAGAAGCGTTTTGCGAGAGCAAGGACTTCTTCTTTGTCTTCATCACTGATGGTAAAGATAATGCTTCCGTAGTTTGGCAAATGCAAACCACTTGCTTCAAAAGCTTTATATAGGGCTTTTTCAAGGGTAACATCCGTTCCCATGACTTCACCTGTTGATTTCATTTCAGGACCTAATAGGGAGTCAACTTTTTGTAATTTTTCAAAGGAGAAGACGGGCGCTTTAATATGCACTTTTTCGGATTCTTTATACAAACCATCTTTATATCCGAGTGTTGCCAATGTTTGACCTAAGATACATCTTGTTGCCACTTGTGCCATCGGGATTCCTGTCACTTTTGAAAGGAATGGAACGGTACGGCTTGCACGAGGATTGACTTCGATGACATAAACTAACTCGTTATGAATGACGAATTGAATATTCATCATTCCAATACAGTTTAGACCAAGTGCTAAACGTTTCGTATAATCCGCAATAACGGCTTGAATGTCTTTTGACAAGCGTTGTGGCGGATACACTGCCATCGAGTCCCCTGAGTGAACCCCTGCACGTTCAATATGTTCCATAATTCCTGGAATAAGCACTTCCTTCCCATCACAGATGGCATCTACTTCACATTCAGAACCGACAAGATAGCTGTCGACCAATACAGGATGATCAGGACTTGCTTTTACGGCTGTTTGCATGTAGTTGCGCAAATCAGCTTCATTATCCACGATTTCCATTGCGCGTCCACCTAATACATAACTTGGACGAACAAGTACTGGGAAACCGATGCGTCTTGCAATGAGGACGGCTTCTTCTTCACTTGTCGCAGTGTCTCCAGGAGGTTGAGGAATGTCCAATTCTTTCAACGCTTGTTCAAAAGCATCACGATTTTCCGCGCGGTCCAAATCTTCGATTTGTGTTCCAAGAATTTTCACTCCTGCTTTTTCAAGAGGTTCTGCTAAATTAATGGCAGTTTGCCCACCAAATTGAACGATGACGCCAATTGGATTTTCCAAATCAATCACATTTAACACATCTTCAAGTGTTAACGGTTCGAAGTAAAGTTTATCTGAAATAGAGAAATCTGTTGAAACCGTCTCTGGATTTGAGTTCATGATGATGGCTTCATATCCTCCCGCTTGAATGGCTTTTACAGAGTGAACGGTTGCATAGTCAAACTCAACCCCTTGTCCAATACGAATCGGTCCACTCCCTAGAACTAACACAGAAGGTTTTTCACTTTGCACGCTCTCTTGTTCTAGTTCATAGCTTGAATAGAAATAAGGCGTGCTGCTTTCAAACTCTGCCGCACATGTATCCACCATTTTATAAACGGGAAGGATTTCATTTGTTTTACGGAAATCACGGATTTCCTGAACCGTCATTCCCCAGATTTCCGCAATTTTCTTGTCGCTAAACCCATTTTCTTTTGCAAGTTTAAGCGCATCTCTGTCTTTTGGATGGATGGAAAGTGATTGCTCGATTTCCACGATATGCAAGAGCTTATCTAAGAAGAAAATATCAATCTTTGTAAGGTCTGCAATTTCTTCTACGGTAAATCCACGGCGAATGGCTTCACTCACGTAGAAGAGTCGATCATCTTGGGGTTTGACGATTTTTTCAATCAAGGCGTCATCCGTAAGTTCTGCAAACTCTTTGATTTCATTATGCTGAATGCCGATTTCTAGTGAACGAACAGCTTTGAGAAGGCTTTCCTCAATATTTCGACCAATTGCCATGACTTCCCCAGTCGCTTTCATCTGGGTTCCGAGCAAGCGGTCACCTTTTTCGAATTTATCAAACGGCCAACGTGGGATTTTTGCCACCACATAGTCCAATGCAGGTTCAAATTGTGCAAATGTCGTGTTGGTTACAGGATTCTTCATTTCATCCAATGTGAGCCCGACAGCGATTTTTGCCGCAAGTTTGGCAATCGGGTAGCCTGTTGCTTTACTTGCTAGCGCAGAGGATCTTGATACACGTGGATTGACTTCGATGACATAATAATTAAAGGAGTGAGGATCTAACGCAAGCTGTACATTACATCCACCTTCAATTTTTAATGCACGAATAATTTTCAGTGAGGCATCACGGAGTAGCTGATATTCTTGATCGCTCAAAGTTTGACTAGGGGCGAATACGATAGAATCTCC
>JAITHN010000182.1 GCA_031279745.1 Streptococcaceae bacterium | reverse complement strand
TGAACCCGAGGGGCACTCAATGTTCCTGCGCAATGCAAATTGCGTGGACAGACACATGAACCTGAGGGACTCAATTCCCGCTTGAACACCCCATGATTCTGATCAATCGCTGTAAACTCTCAAGAAATCAAAAAAGGTAGAATGCAGCCGCATTCTACCCGCTTGACGTTTATTTTAGAATCTCTTCCACTTTTTCAAGCGCTGCTGGAATTCCACTTGGGTTCTTTCCACCGGCTTGTGCCATATCTGGACGACCGCCACCACCACCGCCAACAAGAGGAGCGATTTCTTTAATCATATTCCCTGCTTTAAATCCGCGTTCAATTGCCAATGGGTCCATTGCAACAATCAAATTCACTTTCCCGTCCACTTCCGTTGCTAAAACGAGTACATTTGATAATTGTTTTTGTTTCCATTGATCTGCCAATCCTCGCAATTGCCCCATGTCCTTCACCTGAACAGAACTCGCGATAAAACGAATCCCATTTGATTCTTTGACGTTTTCAAACACATCTCCTGCTTGAAGATTGGACAATTTGGTTGCCAATTTTTCATTTTCCTTTTGAAGTTGACGCAACTGCTCTTGCAAATTGTCAATCTTCGATGGTGCATCTCCCAATACCGGAGCTTTTACAGATTGCGCAATTTTCTTCAATGCGTCTTCGCTTTCTCGGTACGCAAGATAGGCTTCTTCACTTGTAACCGCAAGGATTCTTCTCGTTCCGCTTCCGATTCCTTCTTCTTTTACAATCTTGAAGAGACCGATTTCAGACGTATTTTTCACATGCGTTCCACCGCAGAGTTCGACAGAATAGTCACCGATGGTCACGACACGAACCTCACGCCCATATTTCTCCCCGAAAAGCGCCATCGCACCCATTTCTTTTGCGGTATCAATATCTGTTTCTACCGTTTCAATTGGGATTTGCGCCCAAATTTGCGCATTCACTTCGTTTTCAATCCGTTGAAGTTCCGCTGCACTGACCTGTTCAAAATGAGTGAAGTCAAAGCGAAGGAATGTGGTTTCATTCAAACTACCCGCTTGTGTTGCGTGCTTTCCAAGCTGATTATGCAAAGCTGCATGAAGCAAGTGCGTTGCCGTATGGTTTTTCATCACTTTGTTTCGGCGGTTTGCATCTACTCGAAGATGATAAATCGATCCGTTCGTCATTGTAGACAAGACTTCTAACGTGTGTAGAGGTTGACCGTTCGGCGCTTTTTGCGTATCCACTACTTTCGCTACGACCTCACCCACTTCATTTTCAATCACTCCATGATCCGCTACTTGTCCACCCATTTCCGCGTAAAAAGGAGTCTGGTCGAAAATACCCTGAACCACTCCATGATCAACCGTTTCAAGAAGATTTTCACCGTCGATTAAGGAGAGGAGCACTCCATCAAGTTCGGTATGTTCGTAATCGAAAGTTGAAGATTCTTTAATTGAAGTCAAGAGTTCTGACTGGCTACCCATCGATCCACCTTTTTTGGCAAATGAACGTGAAAGCTCAACACGTTTTTTCATTTCAGCATTAAATCCTGCATGATCAACTTTAAATCCTGCGTCTTCCGCAAGTTCTTCTGTCAATTCAAATGGGAATCCATACGTGTCATAAAGCGTGAAAATGTCTTTTCCAAGAACAGTATCGATCTTCTTTTCTTTCATCTCAGAAAGCAATCCTTCAAACATCTTGCTTCCTGCATCGATGGTGCGGTGGAAACTCACTTCCTCGCGTTCAATTTGTTGTGCGATAAAATCTTGGTTTTCCTTCACTTCTGGATAGTATGAAACCATGATTTCTGCAACAATCGAAACGAGTTTTGAAAGGAAAACCTCTTGGATCCCAAGGCGTTTTCCATGCATAACTGCACGGCGTAAGAGTCTGCGAAGCACATATCCACGTCCTTCATTTCCAGGCAATGCCCCGTCTCCAATCGCAAAACTCAAGGCACGAACGTGATCGGCAATCACTTTAAAACTCATATTGTTTTCTGGATTGTAAGGATCATATTCTTTTCCGCTTACTCTTTCCACTTCACGAATGATCGGCAAGAACAAATCCGTTTCAAAGTTCGTATGCGCATTTTGGATGATGGAGACCATGCGTTCTAGTCCCATCCCCGTATCAATATTTTTATGGGGCAATTCTTTGTACTCGCTCCGAGGAACAGATGGATCTGCATTAAACTGCGACAATACGATATTCCAGATTTCTACATATCTGTCATTTTCAATATCCTCTGCAAGAAGGCGCAATCCGATGTTTTCAGGATCGAAATCAACTCCCCTATCAAAGAAAATCTCCGTATCTGGCCCACTCGGTCCAGCCCCGATTTCCCAGAAATTGTCTTCAATTGGAATCAAGTGGGACGCGTCCACTCCCAACTCCACCCAACGGTTAAAGGTATCCGTATCAGCCGGATAGTAAGTCATGTATAATTTTTCTTTTGGAAAATCGTACCATTCAGGGCTCGTCAACAATTCATATGCCCACTCAATCGCTTCATTGCGGAAATAATCCCCAATAGAGAAGTTTCCTAACATTTCAAACATCGTGTGGTGGCGGGCAGTTTTCCCAACATTTTCGATGTCGTTTGTACGAATTGATTTTTGAGCATTCGTGATTCTTGGGTTTTCTGGAACAACGCTTCCATCAAAGTATTTTTTCAAGGTGGCAACACCTGAATTAATCCATAATAGCGTTGGATCGTTCACTGGAACTAAGCTTACGCTTGGCTCAATCGTATGCCCTTTTGACTGGAAAAAATCTAGGAACATTTGACGGATTTCTGTTGACGTTTGTTGTTTCATTTTTATCTCCTTTTGGTCTTTTAATCAAATAAACTTGAGAGGTCAACGCCTGAGAATAAATTTCCCATGGAAGATTCCTCTTTTTTGGATTCCAACTGCTCTACATACTTTTTATTTTCTTCTAACTCTAAAAATTTTTCATAGACAAGAGCCGTCATGCGTGCATCATCCAATGCATTATGCCCATGTCCTGGAATATCGAAGTATTTGGCAACAGTTGTCAGCTTCAAGTCTATAACGCCGTTTAAATCATTGCTTCTCTTCAACTGCGCTTCTTCAAACACATCGACTACATATTGTGCTTCTAAGTCTAATCCATTTTCAAGAAGAATGGGCAAGTCGTTGTTCCTCGCACTATATCCGATGAGTGGAAGTTCTCCAACGAAGGATTTGAACTCTTTTAGCACTTCTTCTACACGAGGTGCATTATCGATTTTTTCCTTCGTAATCCCTGTTAAGCCATTGATAAATGCAGGCAAGGGAAGCTCAGAGTAGACGAATGAGTCAAAGGTTTCAACTTCTTCATGTTGAATGAATTTCACTGCGCTGACTTGGATGAGATGATGACGCTCTCCCGCTGTATTGAATTCCAAATCAAAAGAAATGTAATTCTCGATTTTTTCCATAAAACTCCTTCCAAAAAATAAAAAAATCCCATTGAAACAAAGACGCTATACCGTGGTACCACTTTGCTTGCAATGAGTTCATTACGCTTTTAACTTCTTAAGGCGAAGGCACCGCAAAATTTCTTTTGCTCTCGTTTCAGGTAGCCAATAAAAGATTGCTTACACCCTCTCAGTCATGGAGTGTTTTCCTGTAAAGTCAATTGCTTCTAAAGATGTCCTACAACCAGATTTATTATAAAGAAGGAAAAGAAAGATGTCAAATGAAGGGGAAGACGATCAACAGGCGGACATCCAAGCAGGGTGGCGCTGATGGCTTTTCTTTTCAAAGGCGCAGACGGCGGCGTAGCTCAACTCAATTTTGCATTCTCCCTAAACGCACCGTACAAGTAGTGTCTAAGCTGCCCCGACACTTGTCTAAGTTGACAAAGTGCGCTCGTGAGTCCTTCCTCACAAGCACACGTCAACACTAACAAATACGAATTTACCGTTTCTTTTTCTTCTTCATCTTTTTATTCATCTTTTTCATCATGGATTTCATCGCCATTTGACCGACTTTTCCTTTTATTCCGCCGCCCATTCCAGGCATCCCACCCATTCCAGGCATTCCGCCGCCCATGAGTTGGTCCATTCCTGGAATATTGTTCATGTTGCCATTACTCATCATGCTCATCATCTTCTTGGCTTCATTGAAACTCTTAATCATCTTATTCACTTCGACAACCGAGTTTCCACTTCCGCTTGCAATTCTACGTCGTCTAGAAGGGTTCAAAAGATCAGGATTTTCTCTTTCTTCTGGCGTCATCGATAGCACCATTGCACGTTTTCTTGCCATGTCTTTTGGATCCACCTTGATTTGATCCATTCCGGGCATTCCACTCATCCCAGGAATCATCTTCAAAAGGTCCTCAATTGGCCCCATATTGTTTACTTGATCCAACTGATCGAGAAAGTCGTTGAAG
>JAITHN010000082.1 GCA_031279745.1 Streptococcaceae bacterium | reverse complement strand
CTTTTGCGGAAAGGTCGGAAAAACTACTGCATAGCCGTTCTCTTTCTCAGAAACCAGCTACAGTGCCGTCCGCGAATTGTGCAAGTTTCCCACAAAATTTGTATCAGACTTGCAACTTTTGCGGAAAGGTCGGAAAGTCTAGCGCATAGCCGTTCGCTTTCTCAGAAACCAGCTACAGTGCCGTCCGCGAAATGTGCAACTTTACCACAAACCTTATGACAGACTTGCAACTTTTGCGGAAAGGTCGGAAAGTCAAGCGCATAGCCTTATCGCTTTCCCAGAATGCCGACACGAGACCTTCCGCGAAATGTGCAACTTTACCACAAAACTTGTTGCATACTTGCAACTTTTGCGGAGTCCTTTTCCGTTTATCGGATAAATGAAACAAAAAAAGCATCCCATTTTTGGGGATGCCCGTTATTGACGATACTATGAGTGAGATATATCTTGAAGTCGCCAAATGAGCTGAGCGGTTCGGTGTGTCTTCAGATCTGGAAAAATCTAAGACTCATGGGGGAGGCAATGAACCCTACTTCATAAACTTCTGAACGACTTCCATCAGGATAAAACTATAGATGGCAATCGACCATGGTTTAAGCGTTAAAACGATAATCAAAAATTCCTTAAATCTCATCTTGGAGATTCCAGCGACAAAGCAAATTAGGTCATCCGGACCAAACGGTATCAGAAATGTTGCAATAATCAATTTTTTCAGATTCTTTTGACTCTTTTCAATATAGTTTTCAAATTTCAAAAAGTTTTTTTCACTTAAAAGGAGCTTGACCAACCCCAACCCGTAGTAGCGAACCAAGAAAAAGGCAATAATTTCACCGACGACCAAACCGATATAGCTGTAAATTAAACCAAAAACTGGTCCAAATAGCAACATTCCAGCGACAGTTGAAATTCCTCCTGGAAGTATAGGGATAATGACTTGAACGAGTTGAATGAGGATAAAGGTAACCACAGCGTATTCTCCAAATCCAGTGATAAAGGAATGAAGTGACTCAACTGAGCTAAAAATCCCTAAATGAATAGCATATATGACACCTGCTGTTACCGAAGATAGACCAGCGATAGGCAAGCATTGAACAATAAAATGCAAGATTTTTTTATTTTCTTCTGTCACAACAAATCCCTCCTTTTTTTGATTATAGCACAGTCGTACTACCATTTTGCTTCGAGTAAAGCGTCCAACATGGACGGTGGTTATCACTTTCGTTAGTCGACCGATCCGCACGCAATGCCGCAAAAAGTCCAATCTTGTCATAAATCTTGTGGCAGACTTGTAAGTTTCGCGGAGACCCGATGTGGTCACGAAATTGGTGACATGATGATAGATGTAATGCTCGCCACCTGACCCTTCATCGTGGACGCAACAAAGGCATGAAGATGCCCGTCACACTGGTCCTTCACCGCACGAAATTCCGCAAAAAGTGCAAACTTTCCATAAATCTTGTGGCAGACTTGTAACTTTCGCGGAGATCCAATGTGGACACGAAATTGTTGACACGATGTCGCACATGATGATAGATGTGATGCTCCCCACCTGCCCTTTCATCGTGGACGCAATAGAGGGTTGCGGCGCCCAGCATACTTCGTCCATGCCGAAGGCAGACTGGGACATAAAAAAGCACCGAGCGAGTCGGTGCAAGGTGTCAAAGATTATTCAGCAACTTTTACATCACCTGAAATTGTTCCTTGGTTTGCTTCAGATTTTTGTGCAGTAGCTTCGTCAGTTGGTTGTTTTTCTAATTTTTCAAATGCTGCTTTCAATTCAGCCGTTTTAAAAATAAGATTCCCTTCAAGTTTCCCTTGTCCTTCAAAGTGGAAGTCTGCTGCATTTACATAAACATCCCCTTTAACTGTCCCTTGAGCAATGGCGAAGCTAGGTGAATTTACCTCAATTTTATCAACAGTTAATGTGTATGTCGCTGTTGGCAAATGTGTTGTCGGATCGCTTGCGTACATTGCTAATTCACGGTTAGGTTTTCCGTCGCCTTCAAAGTCACCGTCAACTGTAAGTGTTTTTCCGCTTGCATCAATGTCTTTTGTCATGGCATTTAACCAAGCACCATTTGCAGCGAACCCTTTTTGCAATGTTTCAAAGCTGTCTGTTCCTTTTGTCGCTCCAGTGAATGCTTCTGCTTTTGAAGATTCTTCAACTTTTGAAGATGAGCTTTCGCTTTTCGAAGTATCTTCTTTTTTGTCAGACCCACATGCTGTAATAACCCCTGCTGTGATAAGTGCAGTTGCTGCTAATGTGATGAATTTTGTTTTCTTCATTTTTTTCTCCTTCTTTTTTTACTACTCTTTCATTATACCTTACCCATTTTCCAAGTAAAGCGTTTTCATAATTTGTATGAACATTTGGTAAAAAATGCTGCATCCACCAACTATATGTAGCAAAAGTTACATTGCCGCCACGAAGCTAGTTAACTATTGGTAAGCATGCTATATTTGCAGCAAAAGTTACACAGCTACCGCAAACCTCATGGTGACTTGGTAAAAAATGCTGCATTCACCAACTATGCATAGAAAAAGTTACACTTCTGCCACAAGATTTGGGGCAAACTGGTAAAAAATGCTGCGTATGCAGCATTGTGGTCAAGCTGCATTCGTGCTGTATAACTACTTTTGACGATCGCAAAAAATCCCTGTGAGCGGGGATTTTCCACGGCTTCAGCCACATTCAAAGGCGGTACATGCAAAAAATCCCTGCGAACAGGGATTTTCCACTCAACTTTATTTTGATTTAATATAATTTCGTCCATTTGCCTTCGGACCTGTTGCTGCGCCGAAGAAGAGAACGAGAATCACGATTGTTAATACATATGGCGCAATTTGAAGATAGAATGGAGGAACTTCTCTCAATCCTGGCAATTGACCTCCAATAATGGATAATGACTGCGCAAAACCAAAGAAAATCGAACTGCCCATCGCACCAATTGGGTTCCATTTCCCAAAAATCATGGCTGCCATACTCATAAACCCTTGTCCGGCAATGGTCGTTGCAGCAAAGTTTACAGAGATACTCTGTGCAAATGCAGCTCCTCCAATCCCTCCAAGAAGGCCTGAAATGAGAACTCCTGAATATTTCATCCAATACACGTTAATTCCAAGCGTGTCTGCTGCTTGAGGATGTTCCCCAACCGCACGGAGTCGTAAGCCAAATTTTGTTCTAAAAATAATGAACCAACATACAAAACTAAGAAGAATGGCAACAAATGCAACACTGGAGGTCTTAGTAAAGAAAATTTCTCCAATCAAAGGAATCTTAGAGAGCACTGGGATGTCCGTGTATGGAAATTGTTGCTGGATATTATCCGTCTGCCCTTTTCCGTACAACACCTTGATTAAAAATACTGCTAGCGCTGGTGCCATCAAGTTGATAACTGTCCCACTGATAATATGGTCTGCTCTAAACTGGATGGTTGCTATTGCATGAATCACACTAAAGAGCATTCCCACTATTCCGCCGACAATCAAGCCAAACCATGGCGTCCAAGTTCCAAATGTTGAGGCAAATGTAAGATTGAAGACAACGCTACTAAAAGCCCCCATCACCATGATTCCCTCAAGTCCTACGTTAACAACTCCTCCACGTTCAGAAAATGTCCCTCCGATCGAGGTGAAAATGAGCGGAGTGGAGTAAATCAGTGCCGCTGAAACTAAAAGTTGTAAGATTTCAACTAATGTCATGAATGCTCTCCTCCTTTCCCTGTTTCCGTTTCTTTATTGGTAGTGTTGACTCCGTTGGTAGAGACAGATGTGTTAACGGATGTTTCTACATCCTTTCTATCATCATTGTTTGCAGCGGCTTCGGTAGAAGATGGCGCCAAGGCACCACCTGTCGAAGCAGTGGCATCACCTGCCAGAGCAATTGTATCCGCAGGAGCACCTGTTCCTGCATTTCCAATGCCCATCGTTGAATCTGCAACTTCAATCGCAACTTTCGCTTTATCTTTTGTTGCTTTTTCAACCAAATATTTCACGATGTAGTTTGCCCCTACAAAGAAGATGATACTTGCAGCAACAATCTGTGAAATTTCAGCTGGAACATTGATTGCCTGCATCCCTGCAGCCCCACTTCTTAAGATGGAGAAGAGAATGGCTGAGAGTAAAATCCCGATTGACGATCCGTTTCCTAGTAAACTAACCGCCATTCCATCAAACCCAATTGGCAAACTCGTCACTTGATTGGAATAGTTTTGGAAATATCCTAATCCTTGTACCACACCACCGAGTCCAGCTAGTCCTCCGGAGATGAGCATAGACAGAATGATGGTCCGTTTGCTTGACATCCCTGCATAACGGGAAGCAAAAGGATTGAGACCAACTGA
>JAITHN010000084.1 GCA_031279745.1 Streptococcaceae bacterium | reverse complement strand
ATCTATTATCTCTTTTGGTGAGCGTGCTTTTAGCGAGCTTTGCTATGCGCCCGATTTTGAGATCGAACAAAGCGCAAAAAGCATTTGTTGAAAATGCAAGTCATGAACTTCGAACCCCGCTTGCAGTTATCCAGAGCAAATTGGAGCTACTGTTTCAAAAGCCGGATGCTTCGATTCTTGAAAGCAGCGACGAAATAGGGGAAAGTCTTGCAGAAATTCGTAGGCTGAGAAATCTAGCCACAGATTTACTGAGGTTGACGAGAGAAGAGCAAACATTAGAAGTGGTCAGAGCGCCATTTAAAATTTATCCTCTTTTTCAAACGCTTTCGGAAGATTTTCAAATGGTGGCCGTTACCGAAAGAAAGCATTTCGCCTTTCAGTTTGAGGGGGATGTAGAGGCGGACTATATTGGGGATAAGGAGAAAATCCAACAAATTACCGTGATTCTTCTTGAAAATGCGATGAAATATACTTCAGAGACAGAGAGCATTGGTTTGAAAGTTTCGCTTGGGAAGGAGTTAGAGATCACTGTAACGGACACGGGAATTGGCATACCCAAGGAAATGCGAGAAGTGATTTTTCAACGCTTTATTCGTCTGGACGATTCAAGAAATCTCACGCAAGGCTTTGGTTTGGGGCTTTCCATACTTTCGCAACTTCTAGAAGCGATGGGTGGCAAAGTTGAGGTTAGAGAGAACGCTCCAAAAGGAAGTCAGTTTGTGGTGAGAATCTGACGTGGTGAGCGATTTGAAAGGAAGTCAGTTTATGGTGACATCTGACTATGGCTTTAGTCTATGCCGATTGAGTCATGGTTTGTAAGACGCCCTAAGACTCAGCTAAATCTGTAAAAAACGGAATGTGGGAACACGCAGACTTCCGTTTTTTTGAACGGAAGAAAATCTCAATACGACGGAATTTCGTTTTGGTAGTATTCGTTTTCAAAACAAACGTCGGGATGTATTCAAAATTGTTTTGTAACAACCCTTGTTTTTTGAAAACGATGCCTACTCGTGTAAAATAAACTATACGGGACATGAAGTGCATTGGGGGTGACGGGGATGGAGAGAATTAAGATTGGCGAATTTGCAGAGTTGAATAGAGTTTCTGTTCAAGCACTTCGTTACTATGAAAAAATGGGTCTTTTAAAACCAGATAAGGTAGATAAAAAAACGGGGTATCGCTATTATTTAATCGAGCAATCCTCAATTGTTGATATGATTCAAACCTTTCAACGTTTGAATTTTTCAATCAAGGAAATCAAAGAAATTTTCCATAAAGAGGACAAACAAGTCTTGCTTCAATTGCTTGAGGAGCGAGAAAAAGAATTGAAATTTCTACAAAGCGACATTCCATACAGGTTGAGCATGATTGGAAATTTGCGGGACACACTGGAATTGATCGAACACTATCAACCATCTGATCCTGTAACATTTCAGTATTTCGATGAACGATTTTATTTTGAACATTTTACAGATGAGAACATTTACGGGATGACGATGCCGAGGCTGGAAAGCGAATTACGCATTTATAAAAAGATCGTTCTTGAAAACGGCATTCCCATCTCTTATCACGGAGTGGGAAGTGTGATGTTGAAGGAACTTTTTGATGCATCCGTTTTTGATACAAAAAGTTTGGTTGTTTTTTTAACGACTGAAAAGCAAAAAAAATTCCAAAACGGTCGCTTGGAAAAAGGAGAGTACGCAGTTTTATATGCAGACTCATTCGCCAGAGAAAAACGTTTGCTTCAAAAGTTTCATGATGAGATTGAGCGAAAAGGGTATGAAACGATAGGTCCCTATATAAGCGAAGTCCTCTATGAAGTTGCAAAACACGATGAGAAGAAGCATAACATGTTTATTCGCATGCAAATACAAGTCGTCAAAAGGGAGGAAGCGTTATGAAATTAGTTGTGATTGGAGCAGTAGCCGCAGGGACGAGCCTTGCTGCAAAAGCACGGAGGCAGGATGAAACGCTTGAGATAGATGTGTTTGAAAAAGGGACTTCGATTAGCTATGCGGTTTGTGGCATTCCTTATGCAGTAGGGGGAGAGGTAGATGATTTTAAAAGATTAGAACCGCGCGATGTGAATTTCTTCAAAGATAAATACAATGTAATCATCCACACCGAAGTCGAAGTGGTAGAAATCTTAAAGGACGAGAAGAAGATCGTTGTTGAACATGTTTTGTCTGGAGAGAGGAATATTTACGATTACGACGTCTTGGCATTTGCAACAGGGACAAGGTTTCATATTCCCCCTCCATTTAACAATCAGACGTTTGAGAATCTCTTTCAAATTAAAGAACCGCAAACTGGGATGAACGTTCAGAACTATATTCAAAAAAAGAATGCCAAATCTGCAATCGTGATTGGTGCGGGCTACGTTGGATTAGAAATGGCTGAACAGCTAAAAAAAGCGGGACTAGATGTTTCGATTCTTGTAAAAAGCGCTCAGGCACTAAAGGGGTTTGACCTGGATGTTGCCAAACGAATTGAATTTGAGATGAAAAAGCAAGGGATCGTTTTCCATAAAAACACCAAGGTCACTTCCATCCTCTCAAACGGGGAGTCGATTGAGGCATTGCTTCTAGATGATGACGAGGCATTGAAGGCGGATGTCTATGTTTTAGCGACAGGAGTGCAACCGAATACGTCGCTTGCCGAGCAAATGGGGGTTAAGCTTGGTCCAACTGGCGCCATTCAGGTGAATGAAAAGATGCAAACTTCGCTTGAAGGGGTTTATGCGGTTGGAGACGTGGCGGAAAAGTATTCTCATAAGACGCATTTGCCTATATGGATCCCCTTAGCCACCCATGCCAATCGTGAAGGAAGAATTGCGGGAGAGGCAATCACAGGAGGAAATCCTCGGAATCCAGGGATAAGCGGCACGAGCATTCTTCGTTTTTTCGATTTGACTATTGCACAAACGGGGCTAACGGAGACGAAAGCAAAAGCTTTAGGGTTCGATATTGAAGTGCTCTATAATATTAAAAATGATAGACCGGAATATATTTCAAGCGACAAACTTTTTATAAAAGCTGTGGCGGATAGGAAAAATAGAGAATTTTTAGGGGCTCAAATCATAGGCACAAGAGGTGTGGATAAGCGAATTGATGTGTTTGCAACAGCTCTCTATTATCATGCTTCAGTAGACGACTTGGTCAACTTCGATTTGGCGTATTCTCCAATCTATTCAACTGTGAGAGATCCTATTCAAACAACTGGAATGGCGTTAGGAAATGGATTGGATAAGCATAAAACGATTTTACCAACCGAGTTAGATGGTGACACCTTCCAATTGATTGATGTGAGAAATCCAAATGAATTTCAAGATGGACATATTGAGGGGGCTAAAAATATCCCTCTGGGTGAATTGCGGAAAAATCTTGAAAGGATTGACTCCACTCGCCCAGTCGTTGTGTATTGCAATACGGGAGTGAGTGCGAATGCGGCACAAAATATACTGAAAAAATCTGGGTTCGAAGAGGTTTATAACTTAAATGGAGGTTTCAAATCTTATATTCAATCAGTCAAGAAAAAAGAGAGTTAAATGCCCATGTTAGAAAAGCATTCTTTTTGATATAATAAATGCATCAATTTTATTGGAGGCATTATGCGGGTAGTCATTACACTAGAATGCACGAGTTGTGGCGCTAGAAATTATATTTCAAACAAAAACAAAAAAAATTCACCTGATAGAATCGAGAAGAAAAAGTATTGTCCAGTTGAAAGAAAAGTTACCCTGCACAGGGAGGTCAAGTAGGAGACAGATGAACGAAAAATTCGAAAAAGTTCAATTTCGATTGATTGACATCAAAGACAGTGTCAGTTATTTTTATGACGAGAAGAAGCGGCTCTTTCATGTTTTGCTTGGGGGGTTACTCCTTCTAGTGGTTATGACTCTTCTCATTTTTCCCATCATTCAACAAAATATAAGGGAAGACGAGTCGAATTATCTTTTCAGTGATTCGTTTTCAGGCATTGAAAACGTAGAGGTGCTTTCTTACAAGAGTGACGATGCAACCATTCGAAAAGCAAAAGCAATTACTGTCATATTTGTCAGACCCAATACAAAAGTATATGAAAACTTGAGTCGTGCACTGCAAACAAAGAATTTAAGTCAGTCGTTGAATCGGAAAGTTTATCTTTATATTGTTGCCTACGACACAGCTTTCGTGTCCAATCGATATCAATTAAATATTGAAAAAGACGTTGCAGACATCGTTCTCTTTGTAGATGGTGTAGAAAACAACCGCATGGAGATTTCTCCAACCACGAATCTTGATCCAACATTCAGCAGTAAATTGAATACGTTGGCGCTTTCTGGAGGGAAATAAGAGTGTGTCTGTCGACTGTATTATGGGTGCATGCTGTGTATCAGTGGTGATGCACGCTCTATCTAATTTGAAAGCGCTTGTTACGGAGTTGATTCGTCAACTCCGATTTTGCGTATTCCTGTACGTTACGAATTGTGGGTATGCAATGGGTTTGCCAGATTTTGCTCATATCACTTGAAAAAAAACAGACATCTTGTTAAGATTTAGTTATATTCCGTGAAAGCGTTTACAATACGATAAGAGTCATGTTTTCAACGCTTGCCAAAGCACATCACGAAATCGAAGCGTCTTTATTCGCACAAAGCGCACGACTTAAAAGGAGGGATTGATTTGAGACAGACGATTTATAAACATTTGAGAATTTCGCCCGAAACGCATCAACTCGTTCATTTTCGTGGGAAAGATTATTATCTAGTCGATTATAGTGAGAATTATCGGATTGATGATTTCGTCCATTTTTCGGAGTATGATGAAAATGGAAAGTGCTTGCATACGTTCACGGAGAGGATTGAGCAGATTGAAGTCAACAAGATGAGAACGAAGATCATGTTGATTATGAATCCATGGAGCAGTGCCGAGGAAGCGTTCTTTCGTTTAAAAGAAATTCAAGTGTTGGAAGAAAAAGAGCATCAACATACCGAAAAACTTACTTCTTTTATCACAAAATCAGCATGAGCAGTCAAATAATCAAATAATCAAATGAAAAAACCAGGCATCTGGTTTTTTTTTTCGTTTTAGTGGAATTCAAAAAGAACTTGCGTAACTTATTGTGCCAAGACAAATGATTGAGCAAGAGTGAGCAGGCAACTAAAGCCAATACGCGCCTAGAAGCCTTAAAAAACTGCGTATCTTATGGTGCGTGTATAGATGTCGATAAGTCTGATGAGACAGTTTTCCAGAAAATCTACAAGGCTTGCTTACACTTATACAAGCTTACGTTTGGGCGTCTTTTCGATAAGGCTTAAGTGGTTGTTTACAAGTGCGAATGAGCTGTCCCACAAAAAAACTTGGCGTTTTCTTTAAAACAAACGTGTACCAAGCGGAAAGGAGTCATATGGAAACAGTTGAAACATTAATCACAGTTGTAGGAACAATTTTTACGATTCGAGGACTTTTTTCCGTCCTAACCGGGGCAATGGATTTTTTTAGCGGACGAAAAAATGAGAATCCGAGCAAAGTGGATAGCGGAGTTGAATCAATGATTGCAGGGGGCGTAATGAGTGTATTGTCAGGTGGGATTACGGCTGCGATATTGTCTGCAATTTCAGAGTTAAGCTTGTAGTGATGGATAGCTATCTAGAGAAGTTAAACTTGTCTCTTCAAGCATTTCATCCGGAGGCAAATGAATGGATGGAAACATTGTCGCTTACACTCTTACCCATTTCGGCTATTCTTCTATGCATTCTTTTTTATATGAATTTTCAAGAGTTGCACCATCAGTTTCTTGAAGGGGAGGGGCGTATCACCGTTGATTTTTTCCTTCACATGAGTTGGAAGTATCTGTTGATCTTGGTATTTATTCGATATTCCAATCAAATCGTGGATACCTTTGTCTTCTTTCATAACGTGATTGGGCAAGGAATTCAAGAAACTATTCCTACTGCGGAAATGGATTTGTCAAGGGAAGTAGAGATTCATCCTGATTTGACCTTAAGAGAGAACTACTTGATTGAAAGCGTGCGCGCCATCACTTTTTTTGCTATTTGGACGAGCGAAATCCTAGTACAGGCAATGATTGCCTTTCGTTTTATTCAACTGTATTTGTTTAAAGCGCTTGCCCCCATCTTAGCTGCAAGTGCCGTTCATTCTGAGTGGGGGTCTGTTTTTAAAATTGCCCTCAAGCGTTTTGTTTCAGTATTAATTCAAGGAATTCTCCTTATCTTATTAATCAAACTCTATCCAATTTTGACCTCGATAGATTTTAATGTTCGGAATATCGAGGGTGAGTTTTTGAAAAATTTGAACACCTG
>JAITHN010000022.1 GCA_031279745.1 Streptococcaceae bacterium | reverse complement strand
ATACGGAGATTGAATCAAAGACTCCAATAAACTATGATGCTTTTGGGATTACAGGTCCAAGCGGCGGACTTATTCTCACGCTTGAAACCTATACCAAATTGACGCAAAAAGATATACGTCATGGGCAAAAGATTGCTGGAACGGGCACGATGGATTTTGTTGGGAATGTCGGAAGAATTGGTGGCATTGATAAGAAAGTCGTTTCTGCAAGTCGCCTGGGCTGCGATATTTTCTTTGCACCTGATGACACGCTCTCAAAAGAGATAAAAGAAGCTGATCCATCCGTCCTCTCGAATTATCAAGAAGCAGTAAACACCGCAAAAAAACTAAAAACTAAAATGAAAATCATTCCAGTAAAAACAGTTCAAGACGCACTGAAGTATTTGGAAGATGTAAAAAATAAAAAGTAGGGAGAAAAAAATGCCTTATAATCACAGAGAAATAGAAAAGAAATGGCAAAAATACTGGCATGTAAATAATACATTTAATACACATGCTGAAGAGGACAAACCGAAATTTTATGCATTGGATATGTTTCCATTCCCGTCTGGTGCAGGGCTTCACGTGGGACATCCAGAAGGATATACTGCCACCGATATCCTTTCCAGAATGAAGCGTGCACAAGGCTATAATGTTTTGCATCCAATGGGATTTGATGCATTTGGGCTTCCAGCAGAACAGTACGCCATCGATACTGGAAATGATCCTGCACTTTTTACATCTAAAAATATTAATACCTTCCGTCGCCAAATGAATGATCTTGGTTTTTCTTATGATTGGAATCGTGAGGTCAATACGACAGATCCTGAGTATTACAAATGGACGCAATGGATTTTCACAAAATTGTATGAAAAAGGTCTAGCCTATGAAGCAGAAGTAGCAGTAAACTGGGTTCCTGCTCTTGGAACGGTGATTTCAAACGAAGAAGTCATGGCAGATGGTACGAGTGAACGTGGAGGACACCCCGTTGTACGTAAACCTATGCGCCAATGGATGCTGAAAATCACGGAATATGCAGAAAGATTGCTTGAAGATTTAGAATTGGTTGATTGGCCCGAATCCATCAAAGAAATGCAACGAAACTGGATTGGCAAGTCGACTGGAGCAAATGTTCTCTTTAAAGTCAAAGGAAGCAATCATGAGTTTACTGTGTTTACCACGCGTCCTGATACGTTATTCGGGGCAACCTATACAGTTCTTGCGCCAGAGCTAGAATTAGTTAAGGAAATTACCACTCCAGAACAACGAGAACAAGTAGAAGCTTACATCGAAGCCAGTTCGAAAAAATCCGACTTAGCTCGCACGGATTTGTCAAAAGAAAAAACAGGTGTATTTACAGGCGCCTATGCGATTAACCCAGTAAATCAAAAGGAAATCCCGATTTGGATTTCTGACTATGTCTTGGCAAGTTATGGAACGGGGGCGATTATGTCTGTTCCAGCGCACGATACAAGAGATTATGAATTTGCAAAAGAATTTGATTTGCCCATCATTCCTGTTTTAGAGGAGGGAAATATCGAGGAGGAAGCCTTTACCGAAGATGGCTTGCATATCAACTCCGACTTCCTAGACGGAATGGACAAGCAAACGGCGATTGACTCCATGAACAAGTGGTTGGTTGAAAACAAAGTTGGGGGAGAAAAAGTAACCTATCGTTTGCGTGACTGGTTATTCTCTCGTCAGCGCTATTGGGGTGAACCTATTCCAATTATTCATTGGGAGGACGGGGAAACAACCGCGCTTTCATTAGAAGAATTGCCACTCACCCTTCCCAAAACAGACAATATTCATCCAAGTGGAACTGGGGAAAGCCCTCTTGCAAATATTACGGAGTGGGTCAATGTGACGGATGAAAATGGCAGAAAAGGTCGTCGTGAAACCAATACCATGCCACAGTGGGCGGGAAGCTCTTGGTATTATCTTCGCTATATTGATCCGAAGAACAAGGAACAATTGGCAGATCCCGAAAAATTAAAGCAATGGCTCCCTGTTGACGTCTATATTGGCGGTGCGGAACATGCCGTTCTTCATTTGCTGTATGCTCGTTTCTGGCATAAATTCTTTTATGACTTGGGTATTGTGGAGTCTAAAGAACCATTCCAAAAACTCTTTAATCAGGGGATGATTTTGGGGACTTCTTACAGAGACGAACGTGGCGTTCTCGTGCCAAATGATAAAGTTGAACGTGTTGGAGATACTTACAAACATGTTGAAACGGGTGCGACTCTGGAGCAATTCCCTGCAAAAATGAGTAAATCACTCAAAAATGTCGTCAATCCAGATGATGTGGTGAAAGCCTACGGCGCGGACACACTCCGTCTGTATGAAATGTTCATGGGACCTTTGGACGCTTCTATCGCATGGAGTGAAGAAGGACTTGAGGGCGCACGTAAATTCCTGGACCGTGTTTGGCGATTAATCGTGGATGATAATGATTTCGGACGTATGCGTGACAGAATCACAACTGTAAATGACGGACACATGGACAAGGTTTACAACCAAACGGTTAAAAAAGTCACTGAAGATTTTGAAAAACTTTCGTTCAATACGGCTATTAGCCAATTAATGGTCTTTGTCAATGCAGCAAACAAAGAGAATTCGCTCAATTATGAATATATCAAAGGTTTTGTTCAACTCTTGGCGCCAATCGCACCTCATTTGGCAGAAGAATTATGGTCTATTTTAGGAGCAGGAGAAGGCATTAGTTTCGTTCCGTGGCCAACGTGGGATGAAGCAAGTTTGGTAGAAGATGAAATCGAAGTTGTTTTCCAAATCAATGGAAAATTGAGAGCTAAATTGATCGTTCCTGCCGGGATTTCTAAAGAAGCGCTAGAAGAAGAAGCACTTCAAAATGATGAGGTTCAAAGGCATTTAGAAGGTTTGACCATCCGAAAAGTCATTGCAGTACCAAATAAACTCGTCAATATTGTCGCAAATTAAACCCATTTAAAGGTTAGGAGCTTTCAGTAAGTATGTTTAGAGACGGTGATATCCTTTTTCAAGTTGGAAAAAACAGTGCAGAAACAAGTGCAATAATCGATTCTACGAAAAGTCTGACAAGTGACGTGAGCTACTCTCACGTGGGGATTGTGAAAAACGATGTGGTGATTGAAGCGACAGAGAACGGGGTGATAGGTACACCTCTTCCCGAATTTTTAACAAGAAGCACCAACAAACTTGGCAAACCGTTGGTGAGCCTCGCCAGGTTGAATTTGCCAATTGCGCATATGCAGCAAATTTTGCAAAATATTGAGAAAGAAATTGGGAAACCATATAATTTTTCATTTTCAAATACCACAGAGGCTTTTTATTGCAGCCAATTGATTGTTGAGCATCTTGTCGATGAATCTGGCGAAAAGATATTTAAAAAAATCCCGATGAATTTTAAAGACGAAACAGGGGCAACTCCACAATATTGGGTAGATTTATTCAAATCCATGGGAAAGAAGATTCCATATGGAGAACTCGGCAGCAACCCACAGCAATTGATGGAAACACCCGTTTGGGCAGAACGCCTACAATTGTTCATTGATTGATTGATTGATTGATTGATTGATTGATTGATTGATTGATTGATTGATTGAT
>JAITHN010000141.1 GCA_031279745.1 Streptococcaceae bacterium | reverse complement strand
ATCCTGAACAACAGCTCTAAACTTCGATTCCAAAGAAGGATAGAGAACATCCGGGAAGTCGATACGTTGTGGCGGACGGTTGGTTGGAATCGGGAATACTTGCATGTTGTAGATTTCTCGGAACTCTTCTTCCTCAGTTTTCCCTGTCCCTGTTGTACCAGAAAGTTTGCTATACATACGGAAAAAATTCTGATACGTAATCGAAGCCATTGTTTTGGATTCGTCTTCAATCTCAACGTGCTCTTTAGCTTCAATCGCTTGGTGTAGTCCATCTGAATAACGGCGACCATCCATTACACGACCCGTAAATTGGTCCACGATCATGACTTTTCCTTCGGTTACTACATAATCTTTGTCCAATTCCATGATGAAGTTCGCGCGTAAGGATTGATCCATGTGGTGCGTCAACGCCGTATTTTCCAAATCATACAAATTATCCAAACGGAAATGTGCTTCCGCTTTGTCAATTCCAGATTCTGTCAAGCCAATCGTTTTTGACTGGATGTCAATTTTATAATCTTCATCTTGCAACGTTTTGACAAAATTGTCTACTCGCGTGTACATGGCAGTCGACTGCTCCGCTTGGCCTGAGATAATCAATGGCGTTCTGGCTTCATCAATGAGGATGGAGTCAACCTCATCGACTACAACAAAGTGCAAAGGCCTTTGAACCAGTTGGCTTTTGTAAACCACCATGTTATCACGCAAATAATCAAATCCGAGCTCAGCATTGGTAGAGTAGGTAATGTCACAAGCGTAGGCTTCTCTCTTTTCTTCTGCTGATTTTGAAGAAATGTTCAGACCAACTGTAAGTCCTAACCAGTTGTACAACTCTCCCATTTCACTCGCATCACGAGCAGAAAGGTATTCATTGACCGTTACTACGTGAACCCCTTTTCCTTCAAGCGCGTTCAAATAAACTGGCATGGTCAACGTCAGCGTTTTTCCTTCCCCCGTTCTCATCTCTGGAATATCGCCGTTATGCAAGACGATTCCTCCCATGATTTGAACATGATATGGAAATAAACCAAGAACACGTTTCGCCGCTTCACGAACCGTAGCAAAAGCTTCAGGCAACAACGAATCCAAAGATTCACCGTTTTTAAAACGTTCTCTGAACAGCTCCGTGTTCCCTTTTAATTCTTCATCGCTCATTTGCTCCATTTGATCCGCAAATGCTTCAACTTTTAATGCAATTTTGTCAACTTTATTAATCTGATGTTGATCATTTTCGACCACACGTTTTACAAAATTTCTCATTCTTCATACTCCTTTTCATTCCAGCTCGAGGAATTTCTCCTTACAATTATAACAAAAAAAAATCTAAATAAATAGAACTAAGAGTTTTCTATCCGATATTTAGACAAAAGCTGATTTTTCGATAACTTGAAAATACCCTCCGTGGCATTTTTTACACAGTTGACATGAATCCTGTGCGAAAGTAGTAAGTTTTGCTGCAGTTGTCGCATGCTTACTAGGTCAGCACAACATTTGCGGAGAGGTTGTAAAAAATGCAACATGTGTTTGTAGAATGCCGCATTTTTTACACAGTTGACATGAATCCTATGCGAAAGTAGTAAGTTTTGCTGCAGATGGCGCATGCTTACATCTCCTGCACGAAACTTGTGGCAGGTGTGTAAAAAATGCAACATGTGTTTGTAGATTGCAGCATTTTTTACCAGGTTGGAACGAATCCTATGCGAAAGTTGTAACTTTTGCTGCAGTTGTCGCATTTTTTACTAGATAGCCAAGAATCCAATGCGAGAGGTGTAACTTTTGTTTCAGATGTCGCATTTTTTACATCTCCTCCAAGAAACTTGTGGCAGGTGTGTAAAAAATGCGGCAGGATTTCTTTTTCCCGGATGGCCACTTATTGTAAATTCGCCATAGGCTTTTCGACCTCAATTGAATTTGTTTCTATTTTCAACTACGGCAATCAACAATTTTTCTTTATTGTTCGGAAGATTCCCATTCAAGACTTCTACAGCCAAAAATTGAAGCATCTCTCCCAGCCACTTGCCTTGGGACTCCCCTGTCTCTTGAAGAATGTCAACACCAGTGATCCCCAAGTCTTTCAAATTGTGAATGGGCATTTCTTGATACATTTCCACCGTCTTTTCGACATTAGCTTTCTGCCCGAAAAATCGTAGACTTTCTTCTGCCAAAATCGCCTCGTCAAGAGTCAGATGATAGAGTTCGTGTCTAGTCCATGACCCCTCTAATCGAAACTGAATGGCTTTTGTTATTTTTTGAGTCCGCTTCAAGACTTCGTTGCTCACTTTCCATTTTCGCAGTAAAGGAGAAACTGCTTTTACATCGACCTTTTGGCTAGTTAGCAGAACAGCGAAAATCTGAGAAAGGTCAGTGAAATGGACTCCTTCCAACGCTTGGAGCGCTTGAATGTCCAAATTATTTAACGTTAATTTGGGGACTGCCTCAACCATTTTTGACTGAATAAAGAGATTCATCGCCTTTTTCCAGAAGTGCCCCTGCATCATTTTGGAAAGTTCGACTGTTATTCTTTCAACAGCTATTTTTTCTAAATTTGAAACTAAATCACAAATCGCTTGATACGTTTCATCTTCAATGTCAAATCCCAGTTGTGCCACGAAGCGGATGGCACGAATCATGCGAAGTGCATCTTCGTTGAATCGGTCTTGAGGATTGCCGACCGCCCGAATCCGCTTCTCTTGAAGATCTTTTTCCCCTTCAAAGTAGTCCAGGATTTCGCCATTTGCTTTTAGGGCAAATGCGTTTACCGTGAAATCCCTTCTTTTCAAATCCTCCTCCAGGCTGCGCACAAATGTGACTGAATCCGGACGGCGATAGTCCAAGTACTCTCCATCTGCTCTAAATGTCGTCACTTCAAATTTTCCTCGTGACGTCAGAACCAAAACGGTTCCGTGTTCAATTCCGACATCAACCGTTTTCTTGAAAATCGTCTTGATTTCCTGTGGTGTAGCGCTTGTTGTGATATCCACGTCATCTTGCGGTCGACCAATCAGTGCGTCCCTAACGCTTCCTCCAACAAAATAAGCTTCAAAACCTGCCGCTTCCAAACGCTCAATTACCGGTAGCGCATCTTTAAATGACTGTGCAGATAAATTTATTCTCATCCTTCTCTCCCATCAACTCGGACTAACAAACTAAGCTTCAAATCTAGTTGCTTACAAACGTTTGATTACGAGTCTTGTATCTTTTCTAACTGGTTCCAAATATTTGACCACTGACCAGCATCTTAAAAGACTGTGCCTCTAAATATATTCTCATCCTTCTCGTCCATCTACTCGAGGAAAACGATAGATGTCTCTTTTATAAAATTTTGCCAAATTTTCATCGAAGGAACTTGTTAAGTCAATGTCCAACTGATTTGCTATGAGCATGGTGACGACCAAAACATCCGTTAACTCTTCCTTTATCGAACCCTCAGGCTCTGATTCTTTTTTCTTCTTTTCCCCGTAAGTATTCATAACTTCTCTTGCAAGTTCTCCTACTTCTTCAGTCAAGCGAACAACCTGACTCATTGGAGAAAAATATCCGTCCTTAAATTGAGAAATATAAACATCTAACTCTTTTTGCATTTCACTAAGGTTTTTTTTATTATACGAATCAAATTCTTGCATAATTCCTCCAATATGTTTTTTACTCAGTTTTTTTCTCAGTTATTTACGTTTTTTCGCGTGAATTCCTTGGATGCCATGGAATCATGTGGATGGTTTACAAAGGCAGTGAAAATGGAGCTGGACAGAAAGACCACAATCCGAGATTCACCAATGTTATATATGGTGCTGTCCCAGACCGAAAAGCTAATGGGAATATGCGGACAGGCCACATTTTGACAAGCGCTTTGTTGAAAACGCGCGCCCTGTCTTGGACTGAAAAGCACACTTCCGAGTAGCCCAAGGTGCCGACGCAGCCTGAGGGGTCCGACGCATGCAAATGGGTTACGGTTCCGACGCAGCCTGAGGGGGCCGACGCAGCCAAATGGGTTAAGGTTCCGACGCAGCCTGAGGGGGCCGATGCAGCCAAATGGGTTACGGTTTAAACCAAGACCACGTGCGCACGGAATAAGTCGAGCAGAACGGGTAAGTTCGGTGGACGTATAAACCAAGTCCGCGAACCTCCGGAACAAGTCCCAACTTGGCTGAACGATGGTGAAGGAAAAACAGTAGCGGAGTTTGAAATCCGACAGGTTCAAGTTTACAACTTTGCTGAACACCAACGGGTTCGCTAATATAAAAGAAAACAGGCGAATTCGCCTGTTTAGAATGGAAGCCCTTTTCCGAATTTCCCCATTGTTTTTTCTGACGCTGCATCGATTTTTGATAGCGCATCATTAACAGCCATTACAACCATATCACTCAGTAAGTCAGTATCTTCCGGATCAACGACATCCTCATGAAATTCCACAGTTTTCAGTTGTTTATCTCCAGAAAAAGTCGCCTTCACATATTCATTTGTCGAAACCCCTAGAAAATCTTGCTTTGCAAGTGTTTCTTGCGCTTCTAACATTTGTTTTTGCAATTTTTGTGCCTGCTTCATCATTTGTTGCATGTTTCCCATACCGTGCATTTCACTGTTACCTCCGTAAACTTCTGTTCTTAGAATAGCACCCTCGGCTCAACATTTCAAGACTCGTAGCTCTCGTTCTCTATTTATCTCTTTCTTTTTAACGATTCGTAAATCAACTAACCGGGCGATTAAACGATAGCCTGGGATATATTTTATTGAAACCACGATTTTTCCAGATTCTCGCAGGACCAATACGGAGTTGACTTTTCTGGATAAGTTTAAAATTTTAAATAACAGCAATTTTAACATGTCCTGCACAGAACTTGGGGTGAGCGTGTAACTTTTGCTACGGTTGTCGCCTGATTACCGAGATGCCACAAATCTTGTTGAAGAGTTGTAACTTATGCTGCATGTAATTGCAAAATGGAGCATGCTTACATAGTTGCCACACCTGTTGTGACAGGCGTGTAACTTTTGCTACGGTTGTCGCATTTTTTGCCAAGCCAGCACAAAATTTATTGCGGTGGTGTAAGTAATGCGAAATGTGATTGTAGAATGCAGCATTTTTTGCCAGCTAGCCAAGAATCTTATGCGAGAGTTGTAACTTTTGCTGCAGATGTCGCATGCTTACACGATTACCACAAATCTTTTTGAAGAGTTGTAACTTATGCTGCATTACTTATGTAGAATCGGCATAAGTTACACGTTCAGCATAAATCTTTTGCTCGTGTGAAAAAATGGGACGGTGACCAGTACGACTTCACAACCTCCGTAAATCAATGTTCATCAAACAAAAAAACCATGAACAGCCCCGTTCATGGTTCTAATTCTAATCTATCAAAAATAGTCGATTTAGTTTCGGTTCTTAGTCCTGTAAATAATCGCTTTACATTCCGCATTAACCTCAACCCTCAACCTCAGTTCTCAGCCTTAACCTCAGTTCTCAGCCTCAACCTCAGTTCTCAGCCTCAACTTTATTTCTCAGCCCTAGCTCTTAGTCTCAATTCTAATCCTCAGTTCTTACACACAAGGTTTAGTCTCAGTTCTAACACCCAAGGTTTAGTCTCGATTCTTAATAACGTTTCTTTTGCTTCCCTGCATTTCTGCCTGTACTCTTCGCAACATTTCCAATGTTACCCTTTGACGGGGTTTCAATCTGATTGGAAGGAACTGTTTCTTTCAATTCATTTTCGTTCAGGGGTGTTACATCCTTCAATGAACCAGATTTTACAGGATTTTTTTTCATTTCTTCTTGTATTTGTGCTTTAACTTTTGGCTTTAAGTAAAGATTTGTATAAAGCGTTTGCGCAAGAGCAAAAATCCCTCCGACTGCCCAATATAATCCTACTCCAGCAGGAGAAGAATAGGTGAAGAAAATCATCATAATTGGAGACATATACGTCATTGTTTGCATCTGTTTTTTATTTTCTTCTGGCACTCCAATCATGGATGCCCATCCTTGAACAAAATAGAATACTGCTACAATGACAACCAAAATCATGGACGGGTCTTTCAAAGCCATCCCGAAAAATGTAGAACTTTGAATCCCTGGCGTATATCGAGCTGCAACGTAAAGCGCAGAGAAAATTGGCATTTGAATCAGTAGTGGGAGGCAGCCAATTCCTCCAAGCATGTTCACTCCATTTTCTCTGTATGCCCTCTGAATATCCATATTGGCCTGAGCTTTTTGTTCAGGCGTCGTTGCGTTTTTCAAACGTTTTTGAATCGGTTCAAGAATAGGTTTTAGAGATGCCATCTTCTCCTGCTGTACCATCATTTTCTTAGACTGTGACACTCCTAGCGGGAAAATGATAATGCGCACGACGATCGTGATTAAAACGATTGCCCATCCGTATCCCACACTTGAGGCGAAAAATTCAATCAAATGCACCATCGGTTTTGCGATAACTTCATAAACAAAACCAGTTGGTTGTTTGTCTTTTGTGTATTGTACGCAGCCACTTAGCAAAAACAATAGACTAAGCGCTGTAAATGGTAGAACAATTTTTTTTAATTTCTTCATTTCAAACCTCTTCATTAAAATTTGCATCCCTTATTTTACTTGTTTTTATATCGTTTTGCAAATCTGTATGTCATGAAGTGTGTTTCTGAAGCTTGTTGTGGGAATCCTGTACGCATGCGACATATGAAGCAAAAGTTACACGCTCACCACAAGTTCAGTGCAGAACATGTAAGCATGCGACATCCGCAGCAAAAGTTGCACACTTGACATGGTATCTGTGGCAACTGTATAAAAAATGCGACATCTGTAGCAAAAGTTACACGCTCACAACTAGTTCTGTACAGAGCATGTAAAAAAAAATGCATATTGTCATCGACTGCAGCATAAGTTACAACTTTTCAACTAGATTGGTGGCAACACGGTAAAAAATGCTGCATTTCCAAACACATGTGCATTT
>JAITHN010000095.1 GCA_031279745.1 Streptococcaceae bacterium | reverse complement strand
AAGAGCTTGTAGAACGCATTCTCGATTTTGGATTCTTCAAAACAGGTGCAAATAACATCGCTTTGAAAAATCGACCAACGGTTAAAGCAGTTTCACTTGCAAAAGTTGGACATGATTTTGAAATGGAGTTGTTGGCAACAGGGTACGGTGTTGAGAAATTAGAAAATCTCCGAATGGTTCATCGACGAGTTAGCCAAGATTTCATCAACATTCCCCTCATGCCGATTGAGAAAGGGTGCTTTCATGTTGTGATTCCATCAGACACTCTTTCTCAATTGTCAAACGGAAAATACAAGGTGATCGTGGGTTGGGAATTTCTAGAGGAAATCTATTTCAAAGTAACATCGATTGATTTTATAGCGCTCAAGAAGAGTGGCTTTTCGAAGACACCTTCCAACTACCTGGAATTTACTCAGCAAGAGTATGCATGTAAGGTGGTAGAGGCGAAACTAGTGGATGAACGTGTTTCGTTGAAGATTCAAGTTCTTCCTTTTCAGGCAAAATCTTATTTCTTGCGTCTTGCCAATCTTGTAGATACAAATGAGACAATAGATTTTGCAAGTGTTGCTGTTGAAGGAGAAATAGTTTCATTTTTGATTTCAATCTCCGAGCTTCCAGAGGACATGCGAGCAATTATTCAGATTCACTGGGGAGAAAGTCAAAGAGAGATGGTCAAAACAGAAGTAGACACGCTTCAAGGGATTCAATCATCAGGATTCTTGCGTTCCATCAATGGAAATCTATCTTTTTTGATGGAGTCTGAACACTAAATAGTTGAAAAACGGCTGACACGCTCAGCCGTTTTTTGTTTACAGATGTCGATGAGAATGGGTGCTTTCCATACAAAAAAAATCCAAAGATGTTTTTATGCCATTATTTCACCAAACAAAAAAACATCCAAAGATGTTTTTTTGACATTATTTAGATAATGTTTTTGTCAAACGAGATTTATCACGACTTGCTTTGTTTTTATGGATTAATCCTTTAGTTTCCGCTTTGTCGATTGCAACGATTGCTGCTTTGTAAAGTTCGTTTGCATCTTCACCATTTGCTACAGCTGTTTCAAATTTTTTGATTGCAGAACGCATAGCACTCTTTTGAGCAGAGTTTCTTTCGTTTGCGATTTTGTTTGTTTCAGCACGTTTAATTGCAGATTTAATGTTAGGCATGTGCCACCTCCTGTATTATTTACGGTTTTCCGTAGTCAACTTTATTATCATAGCAAAGAATGAATAAACTTGCAATAAAAAAAGGTTCTATTTTCCAATTTTTGAATCTACTACAAACAATCAAAGAATTCTGTTGCCTCTGCTCAGTTTCGGATCTTGACAGAAAGATACAGCAAAATTGGAATAGACCAAATTATTTTCCTATGCTACAATGAAACCGTATTCAAAACAAATTGGAGGAAGAAAATGGGAAAATTAGGGATTTCAATCTATCCGGAGCGTTCAACATTCGAGTTGGATAAAGCATATTTGGATTTGGCGCATAAATACGGATTTAAACGTGTATTTACCTCGCTTTTAGAAATCAACGGCGATAAAGAAGAAGTGTTAGCAGGGTTTAAAAAACCAGTAGATTACGCGAACTCATTAGGAATGGAAGTGATGGTCGATATCAATCCTGCCTTGTTTGAACAGTTGGGCGTAAGCTATGATGACCTCTCTTTCTTTGATGAAATGGGCGCATATGGTGTGAGATTGGATCTTGGTTTTACAGGAGCTGAAGAAGCCAAAATGACAAGAAATCCATATGGAATTAAAATTGAAATCAATATGAGTCAAGGAACAAACTATGTTGACAATATTATGAGCTATTCTCCAAATAAGGAAAATCTCTTGGGAAGTCATAATTTTTATCCAATGCGTTATTCAGGATTGGCTCTTGACCATTTCGAGTATTGCACGGAAAAATTCAATCGCTATAATTTGAACACGATGGCGTTCGTTAACTCACATGATGCGACATTTGGACCATGGCCGTTTAACGATGGATTGGTGAGTTTGGAATTACATCGTGATCTATCGATTGAAACACAGGTCAAGCATTTCAAACTGATGGGTGGAATCGATGATATTTCCATTGGAAATGCCTATGCAAGTGAAGCAGAGTTAAAAGCAATGAGTGAAGCATTTTTTGCGCCAGAACCAGTAGTGAAAATCGTTCCACATACATCAATTACGGCAAATGAAAGAATCGTGTTGTTTGATAGCCAACATTCTTACCGCGGAGACCGTAGTGAATATATTTTAAGAAGCACAATGACACGTGTATGGCATGCAGATAAAGAGTTTCCTGCAACGAACACTCCTGATATTCGACGAGGAGACATCTTGGTTGGGAATGTAAATTGGGGACAATATAAAGGAGAAACGCAAATCGCATTGAAAGACATGCCAAATGCAGGTCAGGTCAATGTAGTAGGTCGTATTCACGATGATGAGCTCTTCCTCCTTGATTATTTGCAACCTTGGAGCGGGTTTAAATTTCAAGAATCGAAATAAATCGATCAAATAATCGCTTGCACTCGTTTTGAATTCAAAACAAGTGCAAGTTTTTTGATTTCCGAGTAAACTAAGATATAGAAGGGGTTAGAATGCTAGCTTGCATTTAGCGGTTGCAGCCAGACGCTTCCTACGAAAGCGCAACTGTTTGCAGCAGCTCTTACTGAAACAGTTCTAGCCATCAAAGTGAAGGAGTGATTTTATGGGAACATTGGTTGTATACGCATCAAAACACGGGACGAGTAAACTATATGCGGAACATTTTGCCAAAAAGGGCGGCTTAGAAGTGATTGACTACAAGCAATTGAAAAAGCATGTGGAAGATTATGACTCTCTTGTTTTTTTTGGAGGTGTTTATTTTAATAAAGCGACGGGGGTGAAAGAGTTGTTAAAGGTGCCTAAAGAAACAGCCATAACATTTGTTTCTGTAGGGATTTCTGGATATGATGATATTTCTCTTAAAAGATCGCTCAAAAGCCAATTGAATGGGTATTTTCCAAATATCCAATTTTATCATTTACGAGGAATGGTTGATAAAAAACAGTTGACGAGTATTGAACGTTTAATTGTTCATTTGGTAGCAAGAAGTAAATCGAAGGATCCCAACGATCCGGCGCATACAGATTTTGAGAAAATCTTCCACAATGAAACGGTCGATTTACGTGATATGGGCAAACTTGATTTTGTTCAATCTTTACAGTAAGCCATAATAGTCAAACGGCACTGGGCAAATTTGTCCAGTGCCGTTTGAATTAATAAATAGCAGAGTAGTTTACCCAACCAAGGTATTTTCCTTTTACTGTGTAAACTTTGTAATAAGTGCCATATCCATTTTTCGTTTTATAGACGATTCGAACGTTCTTCTTTAAAAGTTTCTTAGAGGAGAGCGTACCACGTTTTTTTGCCTTGGTCGTATAGGCACGGTCATAGAGAGTGTAATTTTTCTTCGTCATCACCGTTTTATTTTTGATATTTGTTTTTTTAATGGTCACACTACGGTCTTGAAGAGCAGAATCTGCAATCCAACCTATTTTTTTAGAACCATTATAAATCAAATAATACGTTCTTTTTTTCGCTGTTTTTTTCCGTTCTTTGATGGTTATGACTTTTAACTTGATATTCTTCGTTTTTGTTGTTCCAGCCAATAAATTATTTCCATAGGTTAGATAAGGATTTTTATAAATACTGATCGTCTTATTTTTTACTACTTTTTTCGTGTTCATTTTCGTGGTTGAAACAACTGCATCTTTCACAGTCACCTTCCCAGTTACAGTTGACTTATGTCCTCTTGGGTCTACGACTGAGTAGGTCACAGTTTGCGTACCTACTTTTTTCGTGTTCAATGCAGTTGCTTTCACGCTTGAGGTCATATTTTTATTGGTCATGGTGTCAGTAGCTGTGACGACAGCCGCACTCGGTTTAAAGGTAGCACCATAATTTAGCGTGATGTTCTTCACTTTTAAATTAATCGTCTTTATCGATTCGGTATATCCTTGGATCTGAGCATTGATATAATCGCTGTTTCCACTAAAAGATTCAAAAGTCACAGGACTTCCAGTCATCTGTGCGATTAAAGAACTTTGAGCACTCATTTTAGGCGTGTAGCTTGCAGCGTTTGTTGAGGTTCTATCCTGATACTGCACGTAAAATGGGAGCTGAGCATTTTTCGTATTGAAACGAA
>JAITHN010000044.1 GCA_031279745.1 Streptococcaceae bacterium | reverse complement strand
GATTAGGGGAACTTGCAAATCGTTATTTGACGGAACTAGGACATACGACATTCTTTTTTCAAGAAGATGTTGATTTTGAGGTCAAAAACTCGATTCATCTGACACCTTCAGTCTTTCCGAAAGTGTCGGTGGGCATGGAAATTAGATATGGCGGTGAAAAATAATGGAGAAAAAGCGACCAATATTTTTTGACTGGTTTTTGAACAATAAAATCGTCACTTTTTTGTTGATTTTATTTTTAATCTTGTTAAATATTTTAGTATTAACGAAAGTGGCATGGGTATTTGAACCTTTTCAACAATTCGTTCAAATCGTTGGATTTCCCATTATTTTGGCAGTTGTCTTTTATTATTTATTAAATCCAATCGTCAATTATTTTGAAACAAAGAAAATTCCAAGAGCAGCAACGATTGCAGTCCTTTTTGTTTTGATTCTTGGGCTGTTGATTTGGGGGATCGTCGTTCTTATTCCAAATTTAGAAAAACAGATTGAAAACTTTTTAAAACAAGTGCCTTATTTTGTAAAAACAATTGACCACAAATCGAAAGAACTGCTTGAAAATGGATTTTTTGCTCCTTTTAGAGAACGTTTGCTTGAGTGGACGAATGATCTGAGCAAAAAAATACTTGAATTTGCACAAACTGCTTCAACGCATGTGATTGATGGAATTGGGAATATCGTTGCGACGATTACTACGGTGGTACTTGGGCTAATCACCATGCCGTTCATTCTCTTCTATCTACTGCTTGATGGTAAAGATTTATTGCCAAAAGTGTTGAAAGCAGTTCCAGTTCGATGGCGGAATGCAACGGAGAAAATTTTGGTCGATATGAACGGTCAAATTTCAAATTATATTCGTGGGCAAATTTTAGTTGCACTTGCCGTGGCTGGCTTGTTCTTGATTGGGTTTAAGATTATTGGGTTAGACTATGCAGTGACCATCGCCATTTCTGCTGGTATTTTGAATATGATTCCTTATCTAGGTTCCTTCCTTGCCATGCTTCCGGCATTGGTATTAGGGGTAGTTGGAGGTCCTGTTTTCTTGTTGAAGGTCATTGTTGTCTTTATCGTGGAACAAACACTTGAAGGACGATTAATTTCCCCTCTTGTTTTAGGAAATCAACTAAAGATTCATCCAGTGACTATCTTGCTCGTTCTCTTAACGAGTGGAAAAGTATTAGGACTATTAGGGGTAATCATCGGGATTCCGCTCTATGCAGTGGTAAAAGTCTTGGTAACCCATGTGTATGACTGGTACAGAGAAGTCAGCGGCCTCTATGAAGAGGACCAGACTGCAGAAGCTGAAAAATAAGCTTTCTTTCGTGTAGAAATTTTGATAGACTAAAAGAAATAAAGAACGGTTGGGCATGTGCTTCAAGGTTTGTTTTATCTGGGCGGATAAAACACATCTGCACATGCCCTTTTTTATAGGAGGAGAGATGACGGCATATCAAGCGTTGAAAACAGTTCAAAAAAATGAAAAAGAAATTCAAGCGTTTAGAGAGCAGGCGGAAAAGACAGCTGAGGAAAACCTATTAAAGCTGCAAAAAGAGCTTGATGAAGCTCTTGCGGAACGAAAACGAAGTTTATCGCTAAAGCAAACCGAGCTAGAAAAAGAGTTGGCGCAAAAATCAGAACGGATGAAAGCGCAACTCCTTGCATCAAAAACAGAAGCCTTAGCAAAACTAAGCCGCCAAGTCAGAGAGAATCAAGATAAATCGGTGAACTATTTAATGAAGAAAGCGAGAGAAATGTATGATTAGTAAAATGACGCGTTTCTCTCTTTTAATGAGAGAGAAAAACAGCGAAATTGTTTTACAAACACTTCAAGAGCTTCAAGCCGTGGAAATCGTAAACACTCAACTGGAGAGTGAATTCCCGAAACGTTTCTTTTTTCAATCCGTTGTGGAAACGAAAACAAATGAGTCCATTCAAATGCAATTGACGAAGCTGAAGGAAAAAATCTTACGTGTTCAGCAAGCCATTACTTTTGTAGAACGAAATGGAAAGAGCGTAAAGGTGAAACGGCGCGTGCTGAGTTTTGGAGAAATTCAAAAGGCGGTCGAGGAAACGTCATTGTTTGAGTGCATTGATCAAATTGAGCAGTTGTCTTTTGAGAGAGAAGAGTTGCTTCAAGAGATGGAGACTCTAAGAGAGAGAGAAAACTTTTTCTCTCTTTGGCGATCACTCGATGTGGATATGAAAAGATTTTCTCACTATGCAACCGTGCGAGCATTTTCAGTTTCTTTTGACAAAAAGGTGGTCGACCTCTTCTTGAAGGAGATGCATGAGGACTTTGACGGGTTTCATTCAGAAGTCCTATCCGAAAATCAGAATGATGCGCAAGTCTTTCTTCTGGTTCGGGCTAAATACGGAGAAGAGTTGCGAGGGCGGATTGAAAAAAGTGGAGGGCAGATTTTGTCCTATCATGAAAAAGGGAAGCCTCTTGAAAATTATCACATCCTTCAAAAACAAAAAGAACGCAATCAAAAAGCATTGAAGAAGATTCAAAAGCGAACGATGTCACTTGCAGAGGATGTAGAAACCCTCTATCTTGCTGAAGAAAATCTTTTGGCTGAAAAAGAGCGCCTCAACATTCGTTTAAAGACGAATACCGATGAGTCCATTCGCTATATAGAAATATGGGTGGGAGAACTGGACGCTCAAAATGTGCATACTGCACTTCAAAAACTTGCAGACAAAAATATGGTGGTTATTGAGGAAGTGGATACAAAGGAGATGGAAGTTGAAAAATATCCCATTCAGTTTAGAAATAACCGTCTCGTGCAACCTTTCGAAAATTTGACGGCAATGTATGCCCTACCCAAATACGATGAAATCGACCCGACGCCTTGGATGACGCCATTTTATTTTGTGTTCTTTGGGATGATGGTCGCAGATATTGGCTACGGACTTGTATTGTTGTTCGCGACTACGCTTGCATTAAAAACACAGGTCTTCAAGAAAAGTTTCTTGAATTTCGTGAAATTTTTCCAAATTTTATCCATTCCAACGATTATTTGGGGATTCATATATAGTTCGTTTTTTGGGGCGAATTTACCGAAAAATATATTAAGCATCCCTCTCCCTTTCCCATTGATTTCAACGACTCGAGATGTAAATACAATTCTTATTCTGAGTCTTGCTTTTGGGTTTTTGCAAATTTTAACGGGACTGGGACTTTCTAGTGCGCTTCATTTAAAAAAGAAGAACTATGTTGAAATGGTTACAGAAGGATTTGCTTGGCAAGGCGTTCTTATTGGGGGACTCATGTACGTTCTTGGAGAGATGATTCTCGGGAATTCCGGAATTGCAAAATTAGGAATTGTCTTGGCAGTTTTATCCACGCTTTGTATTATTTTAGGACCCACTCTTCAGTCGAAAAAGAAGGGGAGAGCTTTGGTAAAAGGGCTCTACAATTTTTACGGGATTTCAGGATATATTGGAGACCTCGTCAGTTACACGCGTTTAATGGCTTTAGGAATCTCAGGCGGGAGTATTGCGGCTGCCTTTAATCTATTGGTCGGATTTTTACCTACACCACTTAAATGGACAATTGGCATTCTACTCATTGTAGTTTTGCAGTCATTGAATTTATTTCTTTCTTACTTGGGGGCGTATGTGCACAGTGCTCGTTTGCAATACGTGGAATTCTTTGGCAAATTTTACCAAGGGGGCGGAAGAGCGCTTGAGCCATTTAAGATGGCTGAAAAACATTTTAATTTTGAAAACAAATCAGAAAAAGAATAATTGGAGGAATACACATGTTTGAATATTTAACGGCACATAATGGCGGAATGGTTTTTGCTTTCTTTGGTATGGCAATTGCAACGATTTTTTCAGGAATGGGCTCTGCAAAGGGAGTAGGGATTACAGGTGAAGCGGTTTCAGCTCTGACAACAGAACAACCAGAAAAAGTTGGTCAGGCGTTGATTTTTCAACTCCTTCCAGGGACTCAAGGATTGTATGGATTTGTAATTGCGTTTTTAATCTTTACCAATGTAACACCTGAGTTACCTATTCAAAGTGGGCTCGCCTACATTGCTGCAGCATTGCCGATTGCCTTTACAGGACTTTCAAGCGGAATTGCGCAAGGACGCGTCGCAGCAGCTGGGATTCAAATTCTTGCAAAACGTCCGGAACAAGCAACAAAAGGGATTATCTATGCTGCGATGGTTGAAACCTATGCGATATTAGGGTTTGTAATTAGTTATCTCTTGGTATCAGGTGTGAAAGGATAATTATGTCAAGTTTAGAAAAAATGATGCAGGAGATTCTAGACGAAGCGCATCAAGAGATTTCAGAGACGGTAGAAAAAGATTTCTTGATAAAAAAAGAGAGCTTAGAAAAATCGTTTGCTCAAAAGGTGAAAGAGTTGGAAAAGGAATTTGCCTTAAAAGAAAGAGCGCTCAATGTTTCAACAGAAAAATCGATCGAAGCGATGAAGCTCTCTTCAGGAAGAGAAATTCTCGTGGAGAAGCAAAAACAATTGAAAGTCAATTTAAAGAAAGCAGAACAGGAGTTTGAGAAAATTTCAACGGCTGATTTCTTAGACTTAGTGAAGAAATCCGTTAAGAAAACAGAGTTCCAAAATGGAGTGATACAACTTGGGGCATACTCTGAGAAACACATTCAAGAACTCCCAGAATCTTTGCAAAACCGAGGAATCGTCCTATCGAAAGAGTTTGTTCCAGAAACGTATGGCTTTCTTCTACAAAACGAAACGGTGGAATACAATTTCACCACGGCGGCTATCTTCCGTGAGATTGAAGAAAAGCATGCATTCGAGCTGAGCAAAGTTCTTTTCCCAGAATAGAGGTGGAAAATGGAAGACATTCAATATAGTCAAGTGAACATACTCGTTCGTATTCGTGAAGGGGAACTTCTGACAAATGAAGAATTTCAAAAGTATATTCAGTTCAATTCGCTTGATGAGCTGAGAGAGTCTTTAAGAACGACCCATTATGGAAAGTATGCTGCAAAGGATGATTTTTTTGACTCCATTGACAAATACTTAATGAAGGATCGCGCGGAGACGTTTAGAGAGCTTTACTCTGTTTCTCCGGACAAGGAAATTCTTTATTTCTTTACGAGAAGATTTACCTTTCACAATATAAAAATTGCGATAAAATCAAAATTCACAGGACGTGACTTTTCCCATCTTGCGATACCAGACGGAGTGTATCCGTATGCAGAAATCACTCAGGCGGTATTGGGAAATTACAGCGCAGCGTTACCTAGTGTTTATGAAGAAGCTATACAACTTGCGAATGATTATCTGGATAAAGAAGGCAAACACTACGGTGTAG
>JAITHN010000147.1 GCA_031279745.1 Streptococcaceae bacterium | reverse complement strand
AGTCAACCTACTCCGCATGTTTGAAAAAATAGAGTATAGGCGTATTGGGCAAGTGGGTGTTCGAAAGGAAACAAAGGTAGAATTACGACGCGCCAGAGATTTATTGTATGAGGAATATGTGGGTATTCACTTGAAAAGCAAAAAGTTTTTAGATGACATGGAAAAATGGGAAAACAAATGGTAGGTCTAAAAATGAAAGCAGGCTTATGGTAAAATAATGGAGTGTGAAAGGAGGGAATATGGAAAGAAAAAGACCATTTCGATTTCCATTGTCAGAAGATGATGCGAAAATTGAGCCGACAGGACGCGTTCTGTTTGAAGGTGAAAACTTTCTTTTTGGATCGATTGATGACAACCGAACGACTAGTCATTTAGAAAAGAATGAACAGATTCCCTTTGATCCAAGCTATATGACGGAAGTCCAAGAAACAAAGCCTACTTTAGTCTCCTCTAGAGAAACGCTAAACTTTCAATCTGAAAGAGAAAAGTATGATAGAAGTGCTCTGCCGAAATTTAAAGGGGGAGCAGCTAAGCCACGTATAGCGAAAGAGGAGTTGAACAGGCGACCGTCCATTCCAACGAAAAAATTTGCACCGCCGCAGTATAAGCGAGAGACGAGCTACCCTCAAGTTAAAACTTGGGAGCGAAGTCAAGAAAGTGCGGCGAGTAAGAGAATACAAAAGTACAAAGAGCTGATTGAAGAGGATAGAAAGAAACCTTTACAACAGCAATATTCTGGTGGACTGGGGAGATTTAAGTCAAGAGTAGAGTCGAAAGCCGTGCCGCAAAAAGCAAAGAAGGCAGACTATACGGAAAATGAATTGTACCAGTCAATGCTAAAATCAGAAAACAGCTACTTTTTGATGGAAGTAGAAGAAGCATTTGATTCAGAAAACATAAACGAAACGTCAAACGAAGTAAAAGTTTGGCGGAAAAACTCTCCTAGAATCACAGCAAAACAAGCTAAACCGATTGTAACGGGCATAAATAAGGAATCCGTACGCAAAAAAGCAAGCTTCACAAAGAAACCATTGTTTGAGACCGCACCCTTGATTCAGCAAACTTCAAGGGTTGAACGAAAAGCCCCACCTACTGAGAAGGATAAGGGGGTTCCGCAACCTTCAAGACTTAAAGAAGAGTCGGATTCAGTGGCAAGTGCGCCGTTGATTCACCAACCTTCAAAGGTTGATGAAGGGTCTGCTCCGAAAGTTGGGGCTTCGTCTACTGAAAGGGCTAGCGAGGGGAAGGGAAAGCGTACTTTCTTAGAAGGAGATACGTTCTTTTCGAACAATCTCACGCCTCAGAGGGAGAGGAGACAGGAGAAATCAAGCGCTTCTGTCCTGACAGAAAAAACGAAACGAAAGCGTGCCTTGGCGAGAGATTTAACGAGTCTCCTCCAAGAAGAAAATACAAGTTCAGTAAGAGTTAAAAAGAATCTTTTTGATAAGAATGGAGTGCAAGATGGAAAAGAGTAAAACATATTTTTTTATAGGGATTAAAGGGTCTGGAATGAGCGCATTAGCTCTTGTTCTCCATCAAATGGGTTATTCGGTGAAAGGTAGCGATGTTCCAAAATATTTTTTCACTCAAAAGGGATTGGAAACAGCAGGCGTTGAAATTCGTCCTTTTGACGAAAAAAATATTCAAGAAGATTATGAAATCATCCTTGGAAATGCCTTTAAGGAAGATCACCCCGAAGTTGTAAGAGCAAAAGAATTGGGACTTACCATTCAACGCTATCACCACTTTGTAGGTCGCCTGATTGAAAACTACACGGCAATCGGAGTGGCGGGAGCTCATGGGAAAACGACAACTACTGGTTTAATTTCACATGTATTTTCTGGAATTGTTCCGACAAGCTATTTGATTGGTGATGGAACGGGTGTAGGGAATCCAGATGCGAAATTCTTTACGTTTGAGGCGGATGAATATGAACGTCATTTCATTCCATACCATCCAGAATACACGATTATGACAAACGTGGATTTTGACCATCCAGACTACTATACTTCCATTGATGATATGTTTGAGGCGATGCAAGAATATGCGAACAACATCAAGAAAGGCATTCTTGCATTTGGGGAAGATAGCTATCTTCGCAAACTAAAAGTGAACGTTCCTATCTATTATTACGGCGTGACGGATGGGGATGATTTTCAGGCGGTAGATGTGGCGCGTGAAACGAATGGTTCAACATTTTCCGTGTTGCATAAAGGTGAAAACCTTGGGAAATTTTTTGTTCCGACATTTGGTTTCCATAATGTGATGAACGCTCTTGCTGTGATTGGGGTTGCCTACTTAAACGGACTGGATATGTTGAGAGTTGCGGAGGAAATGGCAACATTTTCTGGAGTGAAGCGTCGTTTTTCTGAAAAGAAAATCGGAGATACTGTTGTGATTGATGATTTTGCGCACCATCCATCTGAAATTATCGCAACCTTGGATGCAGCACGTCAAAAGCATCCGAATAAGAAAGTCATCGCTGTTTTTCAACCGCATACTTTTACAAGAACCATTGCATTAATGGATGAATTTGCGGAAAGTTTGCAACTTGCAGATGAGGTTTTTCTTGCAGAAATCTACGGTTCTGCAAGGGAAGCAAAAGGCGAAGTTTCCATTCAAGATTTGGCAAATAAAATCGAAAAAGGAGGCATCGTTGTCTCAGAAGAAGACATGAGCCCAATATTGAAATATCAAGATGAGGTCATCGTCTTTATGGGAGCGGGGGATATTCAAAAATTTGAATTTGCATTTGAATCCTTGCTAAGTAGAACGATTCCAAACGCACAATAGCATAGTGGGGGAGATGAATTCTGGTGATAAGCAGAGTTCGCTCCTTGTTTCTTTGATGGAGGTAAAAATGGGAGTAAGGTTTGAGAAAGATTATGTGGTGACTTACTATGATTCTGATGCTTTTGGGGAGATGAAATTAAGTAATCTTCTAAGTGTTTCCATTTATATTTCAGGGATTCAGTCGAAACTCTTAGGGAGGAGTGACGAGTATCTGCATGAACGTGGTTTAACTTGGATATTGACGGCGCATGAAGTTCAAGTAGAGCGAATGCCTAAAAATGAAGAAAAGATTACCATCCAAACCGAGGCGAAAAGATATAACAAATATTTCTGTTATAGAGATTTTCTAGTGTTGAGTTCGGAGGGGGAAGAATTGGTGCGTGTGACCTCTACATTTGCCATGATGGACATTCGCCAGCGGCGCATTGCTACCATTCAAGAGGATATTTTGACGCCTTACGAAAGTGAGAAAGAGCGAAAAATTCAGCGTCCAAAGGCTGTGGAATTAATGGAACCCAGTCTATTCCAGAAATTTCATACGAAGTTCTCAGAGCTTGACCTCAATCAACATATTAATAATGCGAAATACATTGATTACTTACTAGACCCGCTAGGATTTGAGTTTTTAAAGGAACATCGGCTGAAAACGCTTTTTATTCGTTATGTCTTAGAAATTAAGGCTGATGAGCAGGTGGAAAGTGTGATTGAAAAAAGCGAGTTATTGACGAAACATCAGCTGAAAATAGGGGATACACTTCATACAGAAGCGTTAATAGAATGGAGAAAACATGAAATATAAAGGATATTTAATCGATTTAGATGGAACGATTTATTTGGGAAACCAACCGATTCCTGCTGGAAAAAGATTTGTTGAGTCGTTACAAGAGAGAGAAATTCCATTTCTCTTTGTGACGAACAATACGACCAAATCTCCTCAAACGGTAGCCAATCGTTTGGCGAAAGAATTCGACATTCATGTCTCAGCAGATGTAGTCTACACAGCCACTTTAGCAACGATTGATTATATGAAAGATTTAAATCTTGGGAAGAGCGTGTATGTGATTGGTGAATATGGGCTGAAAGAAGAAATTTTCCGCCACGGCTTCGTCTGGAATGAGGTGGATCCTGACTATGTTGTCGTTGGGCTCGATACAGATCTCACCTATGAAAAAGTAGTAAAAGCCACGCTTGCCATTCAAAAAGGAGCGAAGTTCATTGGAACGAACCCAGATTTGAATATTCCAACGGAAAGAGGATTATTGCCGGGAGCCGGTACGGTGGTTCGTTTTGTCGAGGCAGCAACTCAAGTTTCTGCTGTATATATTGGAAAGCCGGAAGCTACCATTATGGAAAAAGCGACCCAACTCCTAGGACTGGAAAAGTCAGAATGTTTGATGGTTGGGGATAATTATTTAACAGATATACAAGCGGGCATTCAAAACGGAATCGATACTCTCCTCGTGACAAGTGGCTTTACGCCAGCAGAAAGTGTGCCAGATTTACCGATTGCACCAACCTATGTTGTCCCGTCTCTAGATGAATGGAATTTTGAAGGATGAAGGAGAGATGCGTAGAAGCATTTGGAAAACTTTCCGTTATGATGGCGGTATTACTTGGCACGATGCAACTGGTGATTTATGGTCGTTGGATTTATCAGATGAGCATAAAGACGGAACATTTAACGAACGCTGTTCCGTTAAGCGAGCCGGAAATTTTGAAGAACTATGATGTCCTGATGGCCTATATGAGAAATCCTTTTGCCAAAACGCTTCATCTTCCAGATTTTCACTCTTCAAAAGAAGGCTTACAGCATTTTGCCGAAGTGAAGACTCTTTTTCAACTCTCCATGCTGCTTTTCATCTTGTTTTTTGTGATTGGCATTTTATTTTTAAGGAAACTAGCTAAAGAAAAAACTTACTGGAAGTTGATTCGTCCTATTCAATACACATTGATTGGAATCGTTCTCTTCCTCTTTCTCCTTGTCTCAAATTTTGAAGAAGTATTTGTAAAATTCCATGAGATTTTCTTTCGTAATGATTATTGGATGTATGATCCTTCGAAAGATCCAGTTATACAGATTTTGCCGGAGAACTTTTTTTTTATCTGTTTTGCAATCTATTTTGGCATCTTGTTTGTTATCGGAATTATTTCGCTATGCCACCTCAAGCGTGGAAGTCAATTTGAAAAACAGTGAAAACTTTACTATACTATCATAAAGAATATGAGGTGAAAAAATGGGAAACAAAAAAGAAGTCAAGGTACAAACACTTCTTGTTACAAAAGAATATGACCTCTTTACGAAGAAATCAGACAAGATAAAATCCCTCTTTAAATTTTGGCAAAAAGATATTCCAATGTTCTGGGCATTGAAAGGTGTAAACTTTGAAGTCTATGCTGGCGAAACAGTCGGAATTATTGGGGTGAATGGTTCGGGGAAATCCACGCTTTCCAATATTATCTCTGGGATTATTCCGCCGACGAGTGGAAAGGTCAATATCAACGGAGATGTTCAAATTATCGCCGTTGCTGCGGGTTTAAAACAACAGTTGACGGGAGTTGAAAACATACGCTTAAAAGGGCTGATGGTTGGACTTTCAAATAAGGAAATCGATAAAAAAATAGATGAAATTATTGAATATGCAGATTTAGGGGACTTTATCTATCAACCTGTAAAGAGCTATTCTTCAGGGATGAAGAGCCGACTTGGTTTTTCTATTGCGGTAAGCTATGACCCGGATATTCTTGTTGTCGATGAGGCGCTTTCCGTGGGAGATGCGACTTTCTATCAAAAATCTTCGGATAAGATTAATGAATTTAAGAGACAGGGAAAAACGATTCTTTTCGTTTCACACAGCATGAGTCAAATCAGAAGCATGTGTGAGAAAGTGCTTTGGATGCATTACGGCGAAGTGAAAATGTATGGCGACAAAGATGAAGTTCTAGAGGCATACGATCGCTTTACGAGAGACTTTAATGACCAGTCGAAAGCATATAAAAAAGAATATCAAACCGAACAAAAAGAGCTCCAAAAGACGTACACGTTGAAAAAACTTGCCAAACGTGTAAGCCAAGGAAAAATTTACGGAATGGATATTCTCAACACCCAATCTGAGAAGGCTGCAACTTTACTTGAAAGAACAAAAGTTGGGGAAAAATTGCCTCCCATCTCGAGAGTTTTACTAGGTGTTTTTGCAGTCCTCTGGTTGATTATTGCATTGATCGTGATGACGGGAACTCCTCTTCAAAAAGTGGTTGAAAACCCCAATCAGTTCATTCAAAAATTTGTTCGACGAGTAATCCTACGTGATAGGAGCAAAGCCAATATAGAGGAAAACGTAATTTTCCCAGAAATCGGAAAGGGGGAGATGTAAGTGAGAGAAAGCTACCTCGTTTTAAAGGAACAATTTCAAAATTGGCGTATCATCTATCGCATGAGTCGTTATGATGAAAAATCAACCTATCAAACTCACTATCTCGGTCTTGCCTGGCAAGTATTAAATCCCATCATTCAGATTTTGACTTACTACTTAGTGTTTGGGATTGGCTTTCATCGTCAAGATGTCAACGGTATTCCATTTATTAACTGGATGCTCTTCGGAATGACGGTTTGGTTCTTCGTAAGTGCAAGTCTACTTAATGGATCGAAGAGTGTGTACTCCCAAGTGGGACTCGTTTCGAAAATGAAATTTCCCGTGAGTATTTTACCCACTATTTCGATGATTTCGCAATTCTCCACGTTTATTCCGATGATCGTTGTGTCTGTCGGTTGGGGACTTTTAATAGGGATTACACCCACGCTTTACTGGTTGCAATCTCTCTACTATTTTGTCTGTATGATTGTCTTTCTCATAGGCATGGGTGTTTTAAACTCAACGATTTCGATGTTGGTACGCGATTATCATATTTTATTCCAATCCGTTTTGAGACTCTTGTTCTATCTTTCAGGAACGATAATGAATATTGAAGGAAATACAGTTCTTCCTAAACTTCTCGTCCGTTTCCTAACCTTAAATCCTCTTTATTATTTAACTAGTGGATTCCGAGATTCATTTTTAAGTGAAAGATGGTTTTGGGAACGCCCGGAAGCAACATTATTATTCTGGTTTTTAACCCTTGGAATTTTCATTGTGGGAAGCCATATACACTTGAAATTCCGTGCAAAATTTGTGGACTACGTGTAGAAACCTAATCTAAAAGCATCGCAGGCAGCGCTGCGATGCTTTTACTTTTATTCTGAAAACGTAAAAAATTAACGTATAAGCGGCTCGCTTATACGTTCGTTTGTTTAAGAAATTTTATTTATCGTCATCTGTTTTTCCAGTTAGACCAAGTTCTGCCTTAATCTGACTCGTAGAAATTTCAGGGGTTCTGGCAAGGTAAACGACTTCAGCATCTGTTTCTTCTTGGATAAAGTCAAACTTTCCTGCCCAATCATCTCCCATAACAAATGTATCGATATGATACTCATTCACATCGCTGACTTTTTGGTCCCAACTGTTTTCAGGAATCACAAGATCCACATAGCGAATAGCTTCAAGGAGTTGACGTCTTTTTTCATAGTTAAAATAGCTTTTCTTTTGTTTGCTATCCCAGTTGAATTCATCACTAGAGAGAACCACCACAAGATAGTCTCCAAGTGCTTTTGCTCTTCTTAACAAGTTAATATGACCATAGTGCAAAAGGTCAAATGTTCCGTAAGTAATGACTCGTTTCATAAAATCCTCCATTTTTTTCAAGTATAGCATAATCAACTTTTGAATAGTAGTCTTTGAACATAAATAGCCTAGGCTTCGGAAAGGAATTCATGCTTCCCACGCAATTCCACCATTGTATTGGAGAGCTTTGCAAACTCTTCAATGCTTAGTGTCTCACCGCGGCGTTTAGGGTCAATCTCTGATTTTTCTAAAGCTTCTGTCAACCATGCTTTTATACTTTCAGTTTTCCCGTAAACGTGTAGGAGGTTGTTCCAGAGCGTTTTGCGTCGAAGAACAAATCCAGCACGGGTTAGTTTGAAGAAGGCTTCGTCATCAAGAACGTCTACGAGCGGCTTCTCTCTTTTATGTAGATGAAGAATGGCGCTTTCTACATTTGGTTGAGGAGTGAACACCGTCTTAGGTACGATAAAGGCAACGCGCGCTTCATAAAAATACTGGATGGCAATAGAAAGAGAGCCATATGCTTTTGTGCTTGGGACCGCGGAAATTCGATCTGCCACCTCTTTTTGCATCATGATGACTAAGTCTTGGATTTCAAGCGAGCTTTCAATCAAATGCATCAAGATGGGAGATGTAATGTAATAAGGCAGATTTGCGACGACTTTCAGCGGTCGAGGCTGTCCGAAAGTTGTCGCTACAACTTCTGTAAGGTTCGCCTTTAACACATCTTGGTTTACGACGGTCACGTTTTCATATGGGGACAACGTATCTTGAAGCACGGGAATCAGCCTTGAGTCGATTTCAAATGCAAGCACTTCTGCAGCATTTTTTGCAAGATGTTCCGTCAAAGCACCAATCCCAGGACCAATTTCTATCACGTTTGAATTCTTCAAATCAACAACATCTGCGATATTTCGTAAAATGTTTGGCTCGGTTAAAAAATTTTGACCCAAACTCTTCTTAAAAGTAAACCCATGTTTTTGAAGGATTTCTCTGGTTCTTGAGGGACTTGCAATTTCTTTATACGTCATAATCATCTCCTTGAAACAATTGATTCGCGACTTTTAAAAATTCGTCTCTTTCAATTCGAAACATTTTCAGCCGCTTTACAAGTTGTTTCCCATTAGTATAACCGATGCGCAACTCATCCCCAAGTTTTTCTCTTCGCTGTTTTGAATTTTTTCCTGCAAGAAGCCCATACTCGACTAAAAGAGCACGGGGGATTTCTTCGTATGTTGGATCAACGATGGGGGTAGAAACAGATTGGATGGCGGAGATGATTTCTACATTGCTTGCGTGCTCAACGCCAAGGCTTCTTCCTTTAGTACGGCTTTTTGGTTTTGCTTTTGATCTTGGAAGAAACGCATGTTTAGCTGTGGGGACGTGTTGCATGATCATTTTTCGAATTTTTTCTCCTGAAAAATCTGGATCTGTAAAGATGATGACACCGCGCACTCTTTCTGCATGTTCGATTTGTTGGAGGATTTCGTCATCTATGGCGCTTCCATTTGTTTCAATCGTAACAACATCGAGAACTTCTTGTAATCGTTTTGTATCACTCTTTCCCTCAACGACGATGATTTCTTCTATTCTTTCTCTTTTCATAAGTATTTTCCTAAATAGTATTTTGTCACATCTTTTTCAGGAACGTGTTTGACTTCTCCTAAAACGTGGAAACCCATTTTTTTATAAAAACCAAGCGCTTGATAGTCAAGTGTACTTAAGGTGATGACGAGAACGCCAAGTTTTCTCGCTTCGTCCTCTGTTTTTTGGAGAAGTTTGCTGCCGATTTGTTGATCATGTTGGGGATGCACCACCGCCAAACCGTTAATATGGAGATTGGTTCCTTGAAGAGTTCCTTTGATTCCACCTACAAATTCTCCTTCAATAGTTGCTGAAAAAGCGAGACTGATAGAGGAATCAAGCACATGACCTTTCGACTGGGCATCTTCTATGATGAGTTGATCGACTTCTTTTAGCGTTTCCAAGGGGTCAGTTTTTTGTATTTTCATTGTTCCTCCAAACCAAAGAGTGTATTTGCATTTTCTGTTGTAATGGTTGCGATTTCTTCAGGTGTTGTTCCCCTAAGTTCGGCAATCTTTTCAACTACGTAACGGGTGTATCCCGTTTCATTCCGTTTTCCTCGAAAAGGGTGCGGAGTTAGATAGGGAGCATCAGTCTCAACAAGAATTTTTTCAATGGGAATTTTTGTTGCGACTTCTTGGAGTTCCTTTGCATTTTTGAATGTTACCACACCGCTAAAAGAAATGTGCAGCCCAAGGTCAATGAATTTCTCAGCCCATTCAAGAGAGCCAGAGAAGCTATGCATAATTCCTCCAATGTCACGAACGTCCTCGTCTTTAAGGATGTTGTAAGTATCCTCCAATGCATCTCTCGTATGTATGGAGATGGGCAAGTGAAGGCGTTTAGCCATCTGAATCTGACGACGAAAAACGTGTTCTTGTACATCTTTAGCATCTTTCATCCAATGATAGTCCAAGCCGATTTCACCGACTGCGATGACTTTTCTTAACTTGTATAAGGGAAGAAGCCACTGTTCAATCTCATCCGAATAACTTCCTGCTTCGGTCGGATGCCAACCTATGATGGCAAAAACCTCCTTATATTGTTCGGAGAGTTCAATCGCTTTTTCAATGGTTCCCGCATCGAACCCAACGACAGCGATTCGCTTTACATCGTTATTTTTTGCTCGTTCAAGAATTTCGTCTTCAATTCCGCAAAATTCTTCTACGTTTAAATGGGTATGTGTATCAAAAATCATGAATTCTCCTCTATTTAGATACTGTCTGTATAGGTCCATGTGAATACACCCCTGTATTGTCCAGGAATCATATTCGCGTGCAAGTTAGCAAGGATTCCTTGGTCCGAGCTATAGTAGAGTGAATAATCAATGAACTGTGGATCTCCTAATGATCCGTCTTGTTCAAAGCGTTCGAAAGGAAAAACGGCATCATTGATCGCAACGGTGGATCCATCCCGATATCGAAACAGGAAATCATTCATATAGATCCTGTTATTGATGTCCAATAAGAATGGAGTGGAGGAGAGTTGTATTTCCCCGACGTCTATCCACGCTTGATTCGCTTCGCGGTCATCTCTCAAGGTTATCTTCATTTCATTGTTCCCGTTCCCGTTTCTAGGGGCAATCCATTTACCTGATGAACCTTCGAGATTTTCGAAAATTTCATCCAGTTTGTAGTCCCAAGTTAGGTTGTCGAACAAAATATAGGGGGAGACACTTGCAGCTTTATAGATGATTGTTTGCGCATCTATAAGTTTAGTTGCGATATTCCCAACAAGGGAATCATGTGCGAATGGCCCACTATAAGCAGCGTTATGGTTGTCTGCTGATGGATTCGCCCTTGCAATACCAAGAAGCATTGAATCAAGTTGGGGACTTACACTGGTTACATCTTGACTGTTATAG
>JAITHN010000144.1 GCA_031279745.1 Streptococcaceae bacterium | reverse complement strand
GAAACGTGTGTAGCATTTTTTACATGATTGTCACAAATCTTGTGAGAGAAGTGTAAGTTTTGAAACGTGTGGAGCATTTTTTACTAACCTACAACGAAGTTTGTGCCAGTTCTGTAATTTTTGCTACACATAATTGTAGGATGCAGCATTTTTTACTAACCTACAACGAAGTTTGTGCCAAACCTGTAACTTATGCTACAAACAGTTGTTGAATATGGCATTTTTTACACGTTCACCATCCATCTTATGCAAGAGTTGTAAAAAATGCCAAGATGCATATTGGGTGCGTATTAGGGAGAATATCGAGTGCAAATTTCAGTGCATATTAGACGAATATTGCGTGCATATCGAGGTCCTATTTGATTCCCACACAAAAAACGCTCCGAAGTCTAATACTTCAGAGCGTCCAAATCCTACTGGATTAAAGCTTCTTCTATCTCAAAACCATTATTTTCATCCAGCGTTTTGAACCAATGTGCGGATTTTTTTAAAGTCTTGGCTTGCGTGTGGATATTCGTGGAAATTAGACCATAGCGATTTCGATACGCATTTTTCCAACTCCAGCAGTCTATCGGAGTCCAAAGATGATAACCCAAACAATTCGAGCCTTCCTCCATCGCCTTATGCAGCCAATAAAGATGCTCTTGAATGAACTGAATTCTATAGTCATCATGAATCACACCGGTTTCATCCATGTATCGTTCCTCATTTGACACACCCATTCCATTTTCAGAAATAAACCAATCAATATTTCCATAATTGTTCTGTACATCCTTGGCGATGTCGTAGATAGCTTTCGGGTAGATTTCCCACCCCTTATCTACGTTCATTCTTGCCGAAGGCAGCTCGTAATCCTGCCAAAACTTATTCGGTACAAAATCCACTGCGAGCGAATTTGCTGAATATTTTGGCCGGGAAACACGATGCGGATGGTAAAAATTTATCCCGAGAAGGTCGATGGTATTCTCCTTTATAAGCAAAAGTTCGCTTTCCGTCGAATCCCAAAGCACTTTTTCACCCTTTAAGAGCTCGACAAGCTCTTGAGGAAATTCCCCTTTTACGCTTGCATCCATATACATTCTGTTCAACCAAAGATTTGCGATTTCACTTGCATGAATGTCCTCGGGCTCGTTCGTCGAAGGATACGGAGGTGTGAGATTTAGGATGACACCGATTTTACCATCAAGATTGAGCTGGCGAAATTTCTTTATAGCTAGGCTTGACGCAAGTTGCAAATTGTAAGCCACCTGCACAGCAGCAGCACCATTGACTTTATTCGGATAGTGGAATTGTAAATAATACCCGCCTTCAACGACAACCAGCGGTTCATTGTGCGTAAACCAGTGTTTTACTCGGTCGCCAAAAAGTTCGAAACATTTTTCAGCAAACCCTGCATAAAGTTCGACGACATGCTTGCTTTCCCATCCTCCATGGCGATGGTAAAGTTCCGCAGGTAGGTCGAAATGATGGAGGTTGATCATCGGCGTTATCCCATGTTTGAGAAATTCGTCGATGACTTCATTATAGAAGCGAACCGCTTCTGGATTGACCGTATTTTTTTCCAAATCCTCAATCAATCGACTCCATTGAATAGAAGTGCGAACAGAATTGAGGCCGGCTTCTTTCATCAACTGAATATCATGGCGAAAATCATTGAAAAAATTGCTTGCGACATCAGGACCCTGATATTTGTAAAAATCCTCTGGCTTTATTTCATAGTAATAATCAAACATATTTGCATGTTTTTTCTGAAAACGACCTTCTGTTTGAGGACCGCTCGTCGCGGCCCCCCACCAGAAATTTTCTGGAAAGTTACATTTCATACAGCTTATTCTCCTTTTGCTTCCACAGAGTCAACCATTTTTAGGAATGGGAACCAAATTGCCCCAATCACTAGGAATTGGACGAGTTGTAAAAGACTTCCCATAATAGAATTTGTGGCTAAAAATCCGCTAATGAAGATTGGCATCGTCCAAGGCACCTGTGCACCTGTCGTTAACGGAACCAAATGGCTCGCAAATGCAAGATATGCAAGGATAACTGAAACAATTGGTGCTAATATCCACGGAATGAAAATAGAAGCATTCATCACCATTGGTAAACCGAATATTACTGGCTCATTTACGTTAAATAAACCTGGCGCAAGTGCTAGTCGTCCGACATCCTTGTACTGTTTGTGTTTCATCACAAATGCCATCAGTAATACAACAACAAGTGTTGAACCACTTCCCCCAAGACCAACAGTGAACGTGTCCATAAAGGATTTCGTTACGATATGCCCATGTTCAGAAAGCGCTTGTGCTCCTTGCTTCGTCAATTCTGCATTATCCAACATATTCGTTTGCCAAAATGGTTCAAAAACTGAGTTGACGATAATTTGACCATGAAGCCCGAAGAACCAAAGAAATTGTACAAAGAAGATGGCAATAATGGTTGCCGGCAAACCTGTTCCTAACCCCGTAAGTGGCTGTTGAATCACTTGATAAATCACATCGTGTAAATTTGTTTGGAAAAAGCCTGTCATCCCTGCATTGATAATGAGGAAGAGCGTAAGCGTTCCAATTGCGGGAATCAATGCTGAAAATGATTTTGAAACCGCTGGCGGAACACCGTCAGGCATGGTGATGACAAATCCTTTTTTGGTCAGCGCAACAAAAAGTTTTGCCGCAAGGAATGCAGCGAGTATCCCTAGGAACATACCTTTCGCACCAAGTCGATCCAACGTTAACAAGCCGCTAGCGTCTACCGTTGTATTCCCATCTTCTGATGCAAATGTCGCAAAGAAGGGCGTGAGTATTAAGAAACTCGATAGAGAAACGACTCCACCAAAAATCGGCTCAACTTTTTCACCTTTTGCAAAGTAGTACCCAATCCCAATTGTTACAAAAACGGTCATAATAGACATCGTTGCACTTTGTCCATTTCCGAAAAGTGTTGAAAATGTTGTTTTTAAATTGTCAGGCCAAAAAGGCAAATTATTGAACACCACGATTAAGGACCCAAACATAGTCAGCGGAAAGCTGAGCATGAAGGCGTCCCTCAAAACCAATAAGTATTTGTTCTGACCAATCTTGCTCGCGATGGGCAAGATCTTTTCTGATAAAATTTCCATGAATCCGTTCATTGTGATCCCCCTTTTTTTTTGTAAATGTTTACATTTTGAGGATAACAAAAAAAGAAACATATTTCAACTGTATATTAAATATTGAAATATATTTTACTGGATGGTGGATGAATCGTTGGACTCAGTCAGGTTGGGTTGGGTTGGGTTAGATGTGCTCCTGAGAGTAATGTGTTTGTTTCTTGATGAGAAAAACGCTGAATCCGCGCCACAGACGTTGCATGCTTACCAATTTGTCAAAGTCTTTTTGGGGCGTTGTAACTTTTGCCGCAGATGTTGCATGCTTACGCTTTGCACGAAGTGAATGGCAAAGGTGTAAGCATGCTACTTAATTTCGGTTATGCAGCATGCTTACTTCTTCACCACAAAGTTCGTGCGAGATGTGTAACTTCTGCTGTAGCCCATAACTGAAAGCGGCATTTTTTTAAAACTCAACTAGATCTACCAACCTGAACATCACCGAATCAAAACTGTAAATCCACTCTAATCAGCCTATTCCTCAGCCATTGAAATACAAATTCGATAAAATTTCTGAAAAAATCAAGAAACCGAAACGATTTTCCAGTTGGGAAATATTATCTTTCTCTGAAAAATCAGTGGATGTACTCGGTAAAATAATCTTTTCATCTACATAGAAATCAAGTTTTGTATTATGATTCATCGTAACCAAAATAATTTTGGCGCCTACCTCTCGTTTCTTCTTATACAAGGGTTTAAAGAAATTGAGATTTCCACTTACAGAAAACAAAAGGAGTACTTCGTCTTCCTCAAGCGCTCTTGAGAGATAAAAAAATTTCGTCTGACTCGTAATGGTGTCCACGAAAACATCCCGATAATGGAGGGAATATGCAAAGAGTTCAGCCGAGAGCGCACTGCTTCCAATGCCTCCCACCCGAAACTTTTTACAGCTACGAATGATCTTAACAACCCTTTCCAACTGCGCAAGGTCTAACTGCTTTTCCATTCCATCTAAATAAAACCGATAATTTTCAAATATCGGTGCAATGCCACCCTGATTTTTATGCTCGAGCGAGTTATTCGTACCTTCTGAATACTCTTCAAGATCAATTTTCAGATTTGCCAACCCTTTATAACCAAGCTTTTTCACCACACGCATAATCGCTGCTGGGCTTGTACTCATTTCCTCACTTGCTTCTTGGACAGATCGGTCAATCAATATTGAAGGATTGTTCAAGAGTGCACTCGTAATTTTTTTATCGGTTTTTGTCAATTCTGTAAAATGAATGGAAATATTTTCACGAAAACTCAATTCTCACACCTCAATATTTTTTTTTTGCAATTCTTTTTGTTAAAATACAATAGAATATTAACTAAGGTATCAAAAGGAGAAATAAGATGTCAAATTTTCAAGTGATTGATCACCCCCTCATTCAACACAAACTTTCCATTTTACGCAGAAAAGATGTGGGAACAAAAGTTTTCCGCGAACTCGTTGATGAAATCGGAATGTTGATGGCTTACGAAGTAAGTCGCAACTTGCCTCTAGAAGATGTAGAGATTGAAACGCCTATCCAAACAACAACCGTTAAACAATTAACCGGAAAAAAATTAGCTATCGTTCCTATCTTGCGTGCAGGTATTGGAATGGTTGATGGAATTTTGAAATTAATTCCTGCCGCAAAAGTTGGGCATATCGGAATGTACCGAGATGAAGAAACCTTAGAACCTCATGAATACCTTGTAAAACTTCCAGAGGATATTGATCAACGTCAAATCTTTTTGGTTGATCCAATGTTAGCGACCGGCGGAAGCGCCATCTTAGCTGTTGATAGTTTGAAAAAGCGTGGTGCTAACAACATTATTTTTGTCTGTCTCGTTGCAGCTCCTGAAGGGGTTAAAACTTTCCAAGACGCGCATCCTGATGTAAATGTTTATTGTGCAAGTCTTGATGAAAAATTAAACGAACAAGGATACATCGTTCCAGGGTTGGGCGATGCAGGCGACAGATTGTTTGGAACAAAATAATCTAGTTCTCTGATATATCCGGGTGATAAACCTGGCAGAGTTAAACAGACGCAGGCGACCGATTATACGGAATAAAATAATCGCTCTGGTTCTGGGTGACGCAAAAACGGATTACTCAAACCAAATAATCGCTCCGCCAAAAAGTAAAGTAATTGTCAAAGAACCGACAGAAAACCGTGCAATGTTTTCGTCTGATTCATTAAACATGTTCCGCCCCCGCCAAGTTGGCGAGGGCTTTTTGAACATGACAATGAACGTTCACCTAAATTCATCGAACTATTCTTACCAAACAGCTGTTGTTCCCCAAACCACCACAAAATCCGTGCGAAGTGTGTAACTTTTGCTGCATTCGTGGCATTTGTTACACGGTCAGCAAAAAAAATTGGCAGATACGCAACTTTTGCCACGGATGTCGCATTTTTTATCAGGTCACCACAAGATTTGTGGAGGGTGTGTAACTTTTGCTGCAGTCGTTGCAGATGTCGCATGCTTACTTATTCTGCACGAAGTCAATGGCAAAAGTGTAAAAAAACGCTACAATGCAAAAAATTGAAAAGTAAAAAATGTGACGGTACACGGAAAAATTCAGGCTGGGGATTACAAAACATAAATCTATGGGTGAATCCTTAGGAGGAAGAGCTCAGAAACAGCACGCATCCCCAATGGGATGCGTGCTGCTCAAATCTTGTCGATCGTGTTTGTGCGTGTTCAACTCTGACGTTTCTTCCACTCTACTCCAACGAGAACTGAGAGTGCAGTTCAGCTTCTGCGATTCTTCTACGCTATTGCAACTGGAACTGAGAGCGAGTTCAACACCGACGTTTATTCCACGCTACTCCAACTAATGATAAGAGGGCGATTCCGACTGCGACAGCAAGCGCGGAGGTTTGTTCTCCGGTTGCTGGTAATGCGCTGCTACCTTGGCCGCTTTCATAAGTGGATGGTAAACTTGGTGCGCCGGTGCTGGAAGTGCTTACATCAGGAACCGTTGGTGCGGAAACGCTTGTATCATCGTCTCCCATTGTGTCTGGAAGATTTCCGTGGTCATCTGTACCTTGCGTATCCGGCAATGTGCCACGGTCAATGTCCTTATCATAAACGAACTTGATGGTGCTGCCACCTTTCACAAATTTTCCAGTAATGGCTTTTGGGGC
>JAITHN010000111.1 GCA_031279745.1 Streptococcaceae bacterium | reverse complement strand
TACAACTGCAGTGGTTGGCATAATACTTACGGGGAATTTTAACTTGGAAACCAGCCCGATTTGCGAAAAGACGCTTTGTGAGGCTTGAGTAACGCTTGAATTAATCCAAAACCAAACTGACATCCCAAATAACAGCCATACGAGATAGGGCGCCCCGTCAATCGGCTGGCGATTTCCTTTTAGCGCAAGCCCAAAAATGATGAAATAGGTCCCCACTTGAATCAATGGATTTAAAACTTGCCAAAGCATTCCTAAATAATGACTTTGATAATTCGCTTTCTCTTGATATGAACTTAGGCGGAAAATGATTCGCCAATTGGTGAGTTGTTCTTTAATCACTATTGATAAATCGTTCATTTGTCTCCTATTCTATTGTACGTATGAAAGCATCAACACTACCCAGGCGATGAATGCAGCGCCTGCCACCCCTTTTGAGAATAGCGAAAGTTTGGTTCCCGTTAAAGTAGGTTCGACACTTTCTCTCAATTCTTTGGTAATTTTCTGTGTTGCAGCAAGCTTTTCTTTTAAATCATCCATCTTAAAATCAATCTGCTCTTGTTTATGCTGATCTAAATATCGTTTTTGGACTTCCCTTGTATCTCCTTGGAACGCACGACTCCATTTTTCATACTCATCAATGACTTCGTTTGCCTCTCCAACCCGGCGGACTTCTCCGTAATGCAACCAGATGACCTTGTCACACATTTCTCTTATTTGAGTATTCGCATGGGAAACAAAGAAGATGGTCTTCCCTTGCTCTTTGAACTCTAAAATTTTATCCTGGGCTTTTTTGTAAAACGTCGAATCTCCTACTGAAAGCGCCTCATCAATAATCAAAATATCAGGATTATTATGGACCATAATCGCAAAGCCTAGCCTACTTTTCATTCCTGAGGAATAGCTTTTTACAGGCTGATCAACAAAAGCACCAATATCTGCAAAGTCTACAATGGCAGACATTTTTTCATCAATTTCTTTGTGGCTCATTCCTTGCATTAAACCTTTTAAACGAATATTCTCTATACCAGAAAGTTCCATCTTTAAGCCAGCATTTACAGCGACAATCGACGTATCTCCATTTACTTCGAGTATTCCGCTTGTAGGCGGAATAATCCCAGAAATAATATTGGAAAGGGTCGACTTGCCCGAACCGTTTATTCCAATAATCCCTACTGCTTCTCCGTCATAAACTTCAAAGCTCGCCCCTCTCAGCGCCCAGAACGTTGGAATATCCTTGCTCCAAAATTTGAAAAAAGATTTTACCTTATCCGCTTTCTTCTTGTAGAGATCAAATTCTTTTGTGAGATTTGTCCCCTTCACCTTTATCTTTTTCATCACGCCTCCTATTAAAAAAGGAATTTTTCTTTCTTTGTAAAGAACAGAACTTTCAGCTTTTTCCCGAGCTTTTTCTCTGGAAAAATGACGGGAACATCATTCTTTCTAAAAATAAGCAAAGTTTTTAGCGCTGCCCTTAATCCAAATTGGACACGTGCTGCACGCACCATCCAATAAAAGTTAAAAGTAATGTTTTTGATTTCTTCCCCGAATTGTTCTCGCATAAACTCCACTCTTCTGACCGTTGTATCCACACGAATGAAGAATTTTTCCCTATTTGGCTTTGAAGTCAGACTCTCAGAATTCCTCGTTACAACATAGATGATTTCATCAACAATTTTGAAATCTTTCGCCAAGATCCCAACTTTTGTTGAAAACATCACATCATTACTGACAATAATTTCATCAAAACGAATGCCTTCACGTATGATAAGCTCACGTTTAATCAATTTGCTCCATGGCGGCGAAAAATAGGCACGAAGAAGCATCTCGTTAGACCGACTTGGCGTCTCCGTATACCTTGTTAAATAAGAAACAAGTTGATCGTGTCGATCACTGATTTGATTCGTTTCCGTATCTATACTCGTAGGCGGGAAAAAGATGACCTCTTCCGTGCTCTCCAGTTCTTTCTCTAGGATTTCTAAGAGGTTTTCTGAAAAATAATCATCGCTATCAGCAAGTAGTATCCATTCCCCAGTTGCGTGGTCTAGACCTACATTTCTTGCAGCCCCCGCCCCTTTATTGGAAGAGCCGTTTTTATAAAGATGCACGTCCAAATCTTCTGCCGTTCGCTTAAGCAAGCGCTCAAGCTCTTCAAAGGAAGCCAGGGGGCTATTATCATCTACAATCAGAACTTCAAAGAGCCCTTTTTTTGTTGGAACTGTACTTAATAGTTTTTTTACACCCTCCACTCCATTGTAGTGGGGAATAATTAAAGATATTTTTTTCATTCGACCGCCTTATTTATTTGCATGCCCAAGCGCTATGATCCTTTGCCGTGCTCATCCTTCTTCTTTTACAATACTCGTTTTGATTTTTTTATAGATTGGAAACACTCTTCGTAAAACGGGAAGCATTTTTAACAAAATCAATGCTTTTTTCGAGTGTTTCAACTGCACTGGAAGTTCAGTCTCTAAAAGAAGAAGATCGATTTTATCATTTCCAGGCATCTCCCAAAGTATGCGGAAGAAATACTCGATTTTATGTTCAAGCCATTTCTTTTCATTGACTTCTAATTCTGAAAATTCTTCATAGTATAAATCTGTTAATCCGTGTATCACCGACTTGTACCCATTCATTTTTTTCAAGAGGTGACTCTTGGTATTTCCAGTCATCGTTGAATTCGCACGATATCTTCTGTGATAGAATCTCTCCCTAACAAGTCCAATTCTCTTGGCATGGTGTGCGAGTTTTGCCGTATAAATCTCGTCTTCATGAATCACTCCTTTTAGGAAGGTGATGTCAAACTCCTCGATCAAGGTCTTGCGTGTCAAATAAAGACATGGGCTTGGTTTCATATGTTCAACCGCTAACATCTCTTCGAAAGTGTAGACGGTTTCGTCTGACATCT
>JAITHN010000110.1 GCA_031279745.1 Streptococcaceae bacterium | reverse complement strand
CAAACGTTTAGTTACGAGAATATTGAAAAATTCAACGCGGGAAATCTTGTCGTAAGAATGACAAATGATGTGAATCAGATCATGAACCTCGTGATGATCGTTCTCCAAGTTTTGACCAGAATTCCTTTCTTATTTGTCGGATCATTTACATTGGCGATTCTAACCCTTCCTAAGTTATGGTGGGTCATCATCTTGTTAGTGATCTTGATTCTTGTGATCACAGCTGTTTCCATGGGTGGGATGAGCAAGCATTTTACCGCATTCCAAACCTTAATAGACAAACTCAATTTAACTGCTAAAGAAAATCTGATTGGGATTCGAGTGGTGAAGAGCTTTGTACAGGAAAAAAATCAAGAAGAAAAATTTGAGACAGATTCAAACACACTTCTCGGACATAATTTGGCAGTAGGTTATATTTTCTCCGTGATGATTCCAGCATTTATGTTGGTTGCAAATCTAGCCGTTTTCATTGCCTTCTACATTGTTTCAGGTTTTGTGACGAAAGAACCGACAGCAATCGGAGCTCTAGCAAGTTTTATGGGATATATGATGCAAATCATGTTCTCTATTATTATGGGTGGGATGATGACGATGTTTGCCTCTCGTGCCTTCGTATCGATGAAGCGCATTCGAGAAGTCATGGATACAGAACCAGCACTTACCTATCCGGATGTTAAGGATGTAGAAGTGAATGGAAGTGTAGAGTTCGATCATGTGACATTTACCTATCCGGAAGACGACGAGCCTTCCTTAAAAGATATCACTTTTACCGTAGAGCCAGGCGAAATGATAGGGATTGTCGGCGCTACGGGTGCTGGGAAATCAACTCTCGCACAGCTGCTTGCACGCCTTTTTGACCCTCAAGAAGGAAGTATAAAAATCGGCGGAGTTGACATAAGAGAACTCAACCAAAACACTTTAAAGAACAGCGTGTCCATCGTGCTTCAAAGGGCGATTCTTTTTTCAGGTACGATCAGGGAAAATATTAAACAAGGAAATGCAAACGCAACGAGTGAAGAGTTGGACAGTGCCGCAAGGATTTCGCAAGCTGAGGAATTCATCCTGAAGATGCGGGAGGGGTATGAGTCCACAGTGGAAGAAAGAGGAGTTAATTTCTCTGGTGGACAGAAACAACGGATGAGCATTGCTCGTGGTGTGGTTAAGAATCCAAAGATTTTACTTTTAGACGATTCCACGAGTGCTTTAGACGCAAAAAGCGAGCAACTTGTTTTAGAAGCGATGAATAATGAGCTTGCTGAGACAACGAAGATTATGATTGCACAAAAAATTTCATCAGTAGTCCATGCGGATAAAATTCTTGTTTTGAAAGAAGGGGAATTAATCGGGATTGGGAAACACTCAACCTTGGTTGAGACGAATGACGTTTACCGAGAAATTTATGAAACCCAAAAAGGAAAGGAGGAGGAGTAGATGAGTGAATATACCAAAGCAACCAAATTTTTCTATGCTTATTTGAAAAAATACAAGCTTTCCTTTCTAATCATCACCCTCTCCATTATCGCTGCAACATATTTACAAGTGAAAGCCCCAGAATATATAGGGAAAGCGATTACCGAGATGGGGAACTATGTTGGAGAATGGATGAAAGCTTCTGCCGTCGAGAAAGCGACTGGTCAGGTGGTCCCAGTTTCCAAAGAACCATTTGTTCATGTGATGACCTCTCTTCTCATCGTATACTTGCTCTTGAGTTTTTCAAGCTTGATCTATTCAGTACTGTTTTCAAGAGTGGTAGGGCATTCAACCAATCGAATGCGTATTAGTTTATTTCGAAAATTAGAAAAGTTAGCGATTCGTTTCTTTGACTCACGTCAAGACGGAGAAATTCTAAGCCGATTCACCTCTGACTTGGACAATATCCAAAACTCCCTCAATCAAGCGCTCCTACAAGTATTGACAAATATTGCGCTTTTTATCGGGGTTATCATTATGATGTTCAAACAGAATGTCGAACTCGCCCTTGTTACAATGGCTTCTACACCTATAGCCATACTTCTAAGTGTATTTATCATTCGCAGCGCGAAAAAGTACGTAGATAAGCAACAAGCAGCAGTTGGGAAACTAAATGGTTATATGGATGAGAAAATCTCAGGTCAAAAAGCCATCATCGTTCAAGGGCTTCAAGAAGATGCGATTGCGGGCTTTGTTACGCACAATCAGGAAGTTCGAGAGGCAACTTTCAAAGGGCAAGTTTATTCCGGAATGTTATGGCCGCTCATGCAGGGGATGAGTCTGTTTAATACGGCAATCGTAATTTTCTTTGGAAGCTGGTTGGCGCTAAACGGATCTATGGATAAGACAGTTGCGCTCGGATTGGTCGTAACCTTTGTTCAATACTCACAGCAATACTATCAACCCGTCATGCAAATTTCATCTAGTTTTTCTCAATTACAGTTGGCGATTACAGGGGCTAAGCGGCTCAATGAAATGTTTGACGAACCGGAAGAAATACGCCCTGAAAATGGGAAAAAAATCGATACCTTCAGTGAAGGCGTTCATTTAGAGCATGTGGATTTCTCTTATACAAAAGATAAACCCGTGTTGAGAGATGTAAATATTACAGTTGAAAAAGGACAAATGGTTGCCTTAGTTGGGCCTACAGGTTCTGGAAAAACAACGATTATGAATTTGCTCAATCGCTTTTATGATGTCGACAAGGGGCAGATTAAGATTGATAACGTGGATGTTCGAGAGTATGACTTGGACAATCTCCGTAAGAATATTGGGATTGTTTTACAGGACTCCATCCTCTTTAGTGGAACGATTAAAGAAAACATTGCCTTTGCGAAACCAGAAGCGAGCATGGATGAAATTATCGAAGCTTCTCAAGCGGCGTATATTCATGACTATATCATGAGTCTTGAAAAGGGCTATGACACGGTGATTGAAGATGATGTAAGTGTCTTCTCGACGGGTCAAAAACAGCTCATATCGATTGCGAGAACCTTACTTAGCAATCCTCAATTTTTGATTTTGGATGAGGCAACTTCAAATGTGGATACTGTAACAGAGTCCTATATCCAAAAAGCGATGGAAATCGCCGTGGCAGGACGTACAAGTTTTGTTATCGCACACCGATTAAAAACCATACTGAATGCGGATAAAATCGTAGTGTTAAAAGAGGGTGAAGTGATTGAGGAAGGGACGCACCATGAATTGGTGAAAAGAGACGGCTTTTATGCATCTCTTTATCATAATCAATTCGTGTTTGATTCATTCGAGTAATTTGCAAAAGCGGATAATGATTCACTATCAAGCAGCGTCTGATTCATTTGGTTAGCTTGAAAAATCAATTATGAAACAAATACGCAATACAATAAAAAACGGTTTGAAGACTTTTGTGAAGGGCTTCAAGCCGTTTTCGTTCTCAACGTAAAGGGTGTTTGATGGGTTTACGCTCGCACATTGACATCGATGGTTAACTTTATTCAGATAGCTCTCGTTATGGTATTATTTTTTTAGAAAGAAATGAAACGAGGATTGAATTATGACGGGAAGAAAAAAAGTACTATTTATAAGTGTTCTTGCAGTTTTGCTCGCATCGGTCGTTTTTATTGTTCTCACAACGAATAAGGAAAGTCGCAGATTGGCGACCATCGATCCCTCTGAGGCAAAAATTGAGCAAGGAGAACAGACTCTCTTAAAACCTGGTGAAATTCCTGTCACATCGACAAGATATAAGAGCCAATACATTCAAGTTAAAGGTAGAACGATTCATTATGCAAATGCCGGAGTAAAAAATGCTCAGAAAACGATTAATAAAAAGCCGAATACAGAGGCAGCAACTTGGAGTGGGGTTCGTGTAAATTCTGTAACCGACAAGAAGCATACTCATTTTATTGCTCATAATCCAGGAGCCTTCTCCGCATTATTAAAAGTGAAAAAGGGCGACAAAATTACTGTTGTAGATAACAAGAAGCGAAAAAAAACGTATAAGGTGACTCTCGTAACCAAGTGCGATGACTATGCCTATGAAATCAAAACAAAGAGAGATTTATGGAACACGATAGTCTCTACTGGTGGAGGGGAAAGAATTACTCTTCAAACTTGTCTTTCTAAAACAGTAAATCTCCTGATTGAAGCAAAATAAGTGGTGAAACGAGATCTCTCGAGAGGTCTCATTTTTTTGAATTTGCCTCGTATTTTTTTTTACACAAACATTGAGATATGTCGTCTTTTTCAATTCATAAAGTGTATAATATGACCTTATAAGGAGTGAGACGAGTGAAATTAAGTTTATTTGAAATTGGCAAAGCGGTTTCTGCTAAGAATATTGAAGATTTATCAGAACTTCTATTTATAGAAAATGTGGAATTTGATTCACGAAAAACTCGAAAAGGGAGCCTTTTTATTCCTTTGAAAGGGAATCGTGATGGGCATAATTTTATTGAATCTGTTAAAGAAAATGAAGCTGCTGCTGCGTTTTGGGAGATTGGAAAGGAAGAGCCAAAGGACTTTCCGGTTATTGTCGTTGACGACGTTCTGTCTGCTTTTCAAAAATTAGCTTCTTATTACTTAGAAAAAACAAAGCCAATGGTCATTGCCGTTACAGGTTCAAATGGGAAAACGACGACAAAGGACATGCTCGCGTCTATGCTATCAACCACCTTCCGAACGTATAAGACTCAAGGAAACTACAACAATGAAATAGGGCTGCCCTATACGGTTTTATCTATGCCGGAAGAAACGCAAAAGATAGTGCTTGAAATGGGGATGGATCATCCAGGAGATATTCATCTTCTCTCTACTCTTGCAAAACCCGACTATGCCATCTTGACTTTGATCGGGGAGAGCCATCTAGAATTCTTTGGCACACGTGAAAATATTGCAAAAGGGAAATTCGAGATTACAGATGGGCTGAATGGAGAGGGGGTTCTATTATACCCTGGGGATGAGCCCTTGCTGACGGAATTGGTTGCACACCTCCCACAAGCACATTTCAGTTTTGGAAAGGCAGAAGGAGACAGAGTTCGTTATACTCTATTAGAGAGTGGCAAACATTCATCCACCTTCCAAACGTCATTCCTAAGTCAACCGGTTACGATACCGTTTCCCGGTGAGTATAATGTAAAAAATGCCGTAGTTTCGGCGTTTGTAGCGAAAAGTATAGGAGTTTCAGAGCAGGCGATTCTTGAAGATTTGTCAAATGTGGAATTGACGAGAAACCGAACGGAGTGGATCACTTCAAAAGCGGGTGCAGAGATTTTAAGCGATGTTTATAATGCAAATCCAACTGCAATGGGTTTGGTTCTGGATAGTTTTTCAGAGATGAAAACAGCTGGGAAAAGGATCGCCGTTCTTGGTGACATGCTCGAGTTGGGGGAGACATCTGCTGCACTCCATCGAGCGATGTCCAAGCATATTCAAAGTGAAAAAATCGATGAAGTCTATCTCGTGGGTAGCGAGATGAAATTCCTCTATGAGGAACTCCTTTCAAGCTATTCAGAGGAGACTCTTCGATTGTTTCAAAAAAACGAATTGAATGCAGTGGTTCAATTATTAAATGAACAACTTGAAAAAGGAGATATTCTCCTTATAAAAGCATCCAATAGTATTGGCCTTTCAGAAGTAGTTGAACAGATAAAAGAAAAATAGAAGGAATGTGTATTTTATGGTAAAGAAAAAAGGAATTGGTTTATTCTCACTAGTTGCCATCATTATTTCAGGAGCGATTGGTGGTGGTGTATTCAATCTCGCAAATGATTTGGCGGGTGGGGCAACACCTGGCGGAGTGGTTGTTTCATGGCTGTTTATTGGATTTGGACTATTGATGCTCGTCCTTTCCTTGAATCGACTAATCAACCAAAAGCCGGAACTCGTTGGAATCTCAGAATACGCACGTGATGGGTTTGGAGACTTTGTTGGTTTCCTTTCTGGTTGGGGTTACTGGATTTCAGCTTGGACGGGGACAATCGGGTTTGCCGTTTTAATGATGACGTCTGCAGATTATTTCTTCCCAGGAAAACTGGCAAATGAAAATGGTTCATTAACCCTTTTATCCGTAGTGATTATTTCAGTCATTTCATGGTTATTAATGTACTTAGTCTCTAGAGGGATTGAGACCGCTGCAATAGTAAATGCGTTGGTATTGATTGCCAAGCTCATTCCACTTCTTCTCTTTTTAATTTTTGCAATCTTCCTTTTTAAAAAGGGTATTTTTGCAGAACATTTTTGGCAAACATTTTCTACAAACGTTGGGGAAGACGGAGCCATTCAAAACATCTTGTGGGCGCCAATGACGAGTAACGGTTTGATTGATCAGGTGAAAAGTTCACTCATGGTTATGATTTGGGTGTTTGTTGGTATTGAGGGTGCTTCAATGATGGGAAATCGTGCTAGAAAGAAATCCGATACTGCTAAAGCAACGGTTATCGGACTTTCTGTATTGCTCTCCCTTTATATTCTCTTATCTCTCCTTCCTTTTGGATATTTTCAACAAGCGGAATTGGCAAATTTGAAAGCGCCAGGATTGGTCTACATCTTAAAAGATATGGTCGGAGACTGGGGTGGCCAGTTGATGGCAGTAGGTCTGATTGTTTCCCTTTTAGGCGCGTGGCTTTCATGGACCATGTTACCTGTTGAAGCAACAGAAATCTTAGCAGATACAAAGCTCTTGCCAAAATGGTTTGGAAAAACAAATCAATATGGTGCGCCTAGCAATTCATTATTGATTACACAAATCATGATTCAAATATTCATTATCATCACGTATTTTATTGCAAATGCGTATACCGTGTTCATTTATATGGCCACTGCGGTTATTATGATTTGCTACGCATTAGTAGGCGCTTACTTGCTAAAAACAGGACTCAAAGAAAAGAGAGGAACAGACGTTTTCATCGGTTTCTTTGCCTTCCTTTTCCAAGTGATTGCGCTCTACCTTTCAGGTTGGCAGTATGTATGGTTAGCGATGATTTTATATGCAATCGGATTCATCTTCTTCATTTTTTCCAAAAAAGAAAATAAACGAAAAATAAATGTTTTCGAATGGGGAGGAATACTTGCGGTTGTCATCATTGCAGCCCTAGCTCTCTATTTCCTAATTGTAGGATCAGAAGCTGGTTCAGTGACTGACTTGAGAGGACTTCTCGGATATTAATAAAAACCGTATCTTAAGGCGAATTGCCCTAGGATACGGTTTTTATTATTTTTTTCTGAAGAGTAGGAATGCGATTCCTGAGACTAAGGTGATCACAGCTCCTAAAATAGCAATGGATTTATTTGCTTGTTCTCCCGTATGAGGAAGAGAAGCGTTTGATCGTGTGCGATTTGCCATAGGATGAGCGGTGTAAGTCATTGGAATCATGTGCTTGAGTCCGTTCGCGCTTCCATCTGTATGAGGTAGAACAAGATCAGAGGGTTCGTTTGGTTCATCTGGAACGTTAGAAGTCTCTGGTGTTTCTGGTTCAACAGGAACAAAATCGCCATCTGGGTATTCAGGTTCGTTGGGTACAGATTGCTCAGGAGTGTTTGGTTCTACTGGAGTCGCAGGAACGTTTGGAGATTCAAACGTTGTTGGTAAATGCGGTTTTTCTGGAGTCAACGGGAACACTGGCTTAGCAGGTTGAACAGGTTCTGTTGGTTGTACAGGTTCAACTGGCTTAACTGGTTGCAACGGTTCGATTGGTTGTACAGGTTCAACTGGCTTAACTGGTTGCAACGGCTCAATTGGTTGCAACGGCTCAATTGGT
>JAITHN010000077.1 GCA_031279745.1 Streptococcaceae bacterium | reverse complement strand
CTTCCGTGATATTGCTCTTCCCACTTCCATTCGGTCCAACAATTGCCGTAACTCCTGGTTCAAAATCTATATTCGTTCTATCTGCAAAGGATTTGAAGCCTTTTATCTCAATTCTTTTTAAATACATAGTACTCCTACAACTGTCGAAGCGCATTTCTTGCAGCATCTTGCTCTGCAATCTTCTTGCTCTTCCCTTTTCCAACACCTATTTTTTTTCCGTCTACATAGGCTTCCACGTCAAAAACTTTCGCATGACTCGGGCCTTCTTCAGAAACCAAAACATATTGAATGCTTACACTTCCTTGTGTTTGTAATTTTTCTTGTAGTTTTGTTTTGAAGTCCATCTCTTGCTCGAATTTACCCGCATCAATGTCAGGAATAATGACTTCATGAATGAAGTTTCTTGCCGCATCCACCCCTTTGTCTAGGCGTAGCGCTCCTAAGAAAGACTCAAACAAATCACAAAGAATACTCGGGCGTTCGCGCCCGCCAGTTGCCTCTTCCCCTCTTCCAAGGCGCAAGAATGCATCAAATCCGCAACGCTTCGTATATTCAGAAAGACTTTCTTCTCGAACAATCGAACTTCTCAGTTTCGAAAGTTTTCCTTCAGGACGAGACGGGTATTTGCCATAAAGATAGTCGGAAATAATTAACTCCAGAACAGCATCTCCTAGAAATTCCAATCTTTCATTGTTTTCAATGTCCAAATTTCTATGCTCGTTCACATAGCTTGAATGATAAAAAGCTTGATCGAGTATCTTCGTGTTTTCAAATTGAATACCGAATTTAGCTTCTACATGTTCTTGAATTGTTTTCATCTTTCACCTTTCGTTGAACACTTTTGCCAATTGAAAAACTCGCAAAAATATTCACTTTTTCCGTATTATACCACTTTTATCCCCCTTCATTAATAGCCTTGAGTGTTTTTCTCGCACCCCAAAAAACGGAACGATTATTTCTCGCTCCGCTCTTCATTATACAGTGCATCAATCACTTTCTCTGCCACAGCAAAAGGAATACCTAGTGAAGAGATCTCTTCCGTTGATTCCTTCGTAATCTTTGTCAGAGATTTGAAATGTTTTAAGATCTTCTTCTTTCTCTTCGGACCCAATCCCTCTATCCCATCGAGTTTTGATGAAAATGTATTTTTGCTCCGAAGTTGTCGATGAAACGTGATGGCAAAACGGTGGACCTCATCTTGAATCCGATGAAGCAAGAAGAATGCGGCTGAATTCCGTTCTAATTGCACAACTTCTAAAGGCTCACCAAACAAGAGTTCGCTCGTTTTATGCTTGTCATCCTTTGCGAGACCGGCTATCGGAATGTCTAAGCCCAGTTGGTTTTCTAAAACTTCTTTTGCTGCATTGACCTGCCCCTGCCCACCATCGATTAAAATCAAATCTGGAAACGCTAGATTTTCTTTAATCACTCTGGCATATCTGCGATAGATGACCTCTCGCATACTCTCATAGTCATCTGGACCTTTTACGGTCTTAATCTTGTATTTCCGATATTCATTTTTGGCGGGAACCCCATCCATAAAGACGACCATCGCACTTACCGGGCTCGTTCCCATAATATTTGAATTATCAAATGCTTCAATGCGAGTGGGTGTTGGAATATTCATCACTTCTCCTAGAGTCGTGATGGCTCCAAGCGAAGATTGGTGTTTCTTCTCAATCAAGGAGAATTTTTGTTCGAGTGCAACACGTGCATTTTTTTCCGCTAAGAGGAGAAGCGCTCGTTTTTCCCCTCTTTTTGGTTGAAAAATCTTTGTATTTAAAACTTCTTTCAACGCCTCCGCGTCCACGCCTTCTGGCAAAAAGATTTCTTTTGGCACAAAGTGCTCATTTTCTTGATAAAACTGTCCGACAAAGGAAGTAAATGTTTCTTCCGCATCATCATAAAATGGGAAAATATTTACATCTCGTTGAATCATTTTACCTTGACGAATAAAGAAAACCTGAACACTCATCCAACCCTTATCGATAAAGTAAGCAAAGACATCCCGATCTTTCAAATCTGCGTTTTGCATTTTCTGTTTGACCATGACTGTATCAATGGCAACCATCTGATCCCTGAGTTCCTTCGCCCGTTCAAAATTCATGCCTTCGCTTGCTTGATACATTTCAGCTTCCAACTGCTTTTGGATTTTCTTGTATCCACCTGTGAAGAAGTCTTTGATTTCCGCCACCATCTCTTTATAAACTCCTTCTTGAATGGGGAATACGCATGGCGCCAAGCATTGATGCATATGGTAATAAAGACAAACTTTTTGAGGAAGAATATTGCACTTCCTCAGCGGAAAGAGACTGTCTAAAAGTTTTTTGGTTTCATTTGCCGCACCAACGTTTGGATAGGGTCCAAAATAGGACGAATTGTCCTTGACAACCTTTCTCGTGATGAGCAATCTGGGAAATTTTTCGTTTGTTACTTTGATAAATGGATAACTTTTATCATCCCGCAACATGATATTGTATTTCGGCTTATGCCTTTTTATCAGATTGATTTCAAGCAATAGTGCTTCAGTGTTGCTGCTCGTTACGATAAACTCGAAATCCTCTATGTCACTGACCAACAGCTCTGTTTTCGTGTCATGACTTCCCCGAAAATAACTCCGCACTCGGTTGCGAAGAATTTTTGCTTTCCCTACATAGATGATTTTCCCACCTATGTCTTTCATAAGATAACAACCTGGCTCATCAGGTAGTAAAGCGAGTTTGTCTGCTATCTTTTGATTCATTGCTTCTCCTTTCTTACCGTTGCTTATTGTGAACCGTCACCCTAGAATCCAGATGGCTGGTCTTTCCCTCTGTTGCCTTCTGGTTTTTGGGGGACCAGATTCATATCAGAACGTTCCGACCCATGGTGCTCGTAGGTTGTGAAAGCTCGGATTCATTTAGAACATTCCGACACATGCTGCACACGGAACAAGGCTTCCCTCATTCAGTAATGAATCATTCAGCGTTGCCTAGTCTGCTTTGGTTAAACTATAAAACGGTTCTAACCGGCATTACGTTGAAGGGTGCGATGGGTTAAGTGTTTAAAAAGTGTTTTATCCCACCACCCAATCAGCGCACCCATAAAAAAGAATGCCAAAACCGTTCCAATATTCACCGCATAAAGTTCTCCATTTTGAAAAATCGAAAGGAAGGATAGCAGCATTGGAATGCTGAAATTGACCCATACTGCCTTCACCGGATCCCCATGAAAATATTTAAATCGCAAAATATTCACCATTTCATCTCCAGGATGGATAATCCAATAGACCCTTTGGTAAATGGAAACTCCCATAGAGATAAGCATCAGGCCGAGCACATCAAAAAGTAGCCTAAAATACAGCACCAACTCACCCAAATTTACCTGTTGGATGACCGATGAAAAGAAACCGACTAAGTTTCCAAAAAAGAAAATAAAGACGAGATTTCCAGCAATTAGATGAGGATTGATTTCCTTTGATAGGATAGTGTTCACGATTATTAGGAGGACTCCTATGATAATTAGCACCGTGCCTAGAGACAGGTTTAACGCCATGGAAAGATTTACCGCGCTCGCAGTCCAAGGTGCGCTTCCCAGCCCCGCCTGAATGGTCAGCGCATTTCCAAATGCATTGAGAAAAATAGACAAGGCAAGGAATCCGACACCGCCAAGAAGCGGAATTTTTTTTGAATGATACATGTCGCCTCCAATCTTCTTTTATTATAGTAGAAGACGAAAAGTTAATAAATAAAAACGTTGTTAAGGTTGCCAATTCAAAGGATGCACCATCGTTTCAACCTTCACTTCACCAATCGACACTCAGCTCTACGCTTCAAAACTCTTTCAAGAATTACATTAGGATTATAAAATAACTTGTGTTTTCTAAAAAAATGAACTTTTTTTCTTTTTTTGACTATTCTATCTTGTAAACGTTTCACTCTTAAGGTATTCTTAATGAAACTGGTCCATACCACTACGAGGGGTTGGCCAAAAAAAATATTAGGAGGATTTATGGAAGCTATTACTAAATGGATGGAGAAATTCATCTTGCCAATCGCAAGCAAGATTGGCTCAGAAAAACACCTTGTCGCTTTACGTGACGCATTTATCTCAATGTTACCTGTTACTATGGCAGGAGCGATTGCTACATTGCTCAACGCATTCATGCGTGATTTCCCAAATACATATCTTGGGGAAGGAAACGGAATTACAACTTTCTTCGAACCTATCATTGGTATGAACGGACTTGTTTGGACAGGGACACTCGCGATTATGGCAGTTGTCTTCTCTGCAAGTTTTGGTTCAAACTTGGCAAAAGCCTATGATGTTGACGAACGCAGTGGAGCGCTCATCTCACTTGCTGCATTCATCATTGGAGTTCCACAAACTGCTTCTACAACATTGAGCTTGGAAGGAGCACTTCCTAAAAATGTTGCAGAAATGATTACAACTGCAGGCGGAACAGTTGCTTCTGTTGATGGAAAAGATTCCATTACAGCAGCAGGATGGGGATATTTCCCATTCAGCCAATACATGGGAGGAACAGGACTTTTCACAGCCATCCTCTTCGGATTTATTTCCGTTCTCGTCTTTGCCTTCTTAATGAAAAAAGACATCACCATCAAATTGCCTGACTCAGTGCCTCCTGCAGTATCAAAAGCCTTCTTGGCAATCATTCCAGGAGTTACAGCAATCTATGTTTCTAGTGCGGTTTACTGGCTGTTCAATAAATTAGTTGGGATGAACATCATCGACTGGATTTCAGAATCCATTCAAAAACCATTGCTTCACCTTTCACAAGGCTACGGAGCCGTTGTGATTATCGTATTATTGGTCCACATCCTTTGGTTCTTCGGGCTACATGGAACAAACATCATGGGTCCAGTTTTACAATCCATCTACGGAGTAGCCTCTGTTGAAAACACAAATGCATATCAATTGGGTGAAAAAATCCCTTACAAATGGGTAGCTGGAAGTTTCGATGCTTTTGTATGGCCAGGTGGAGCAGGTGTAACCGTTATGCTTCTTGTTGCCATCCTCATCTTCAGTAAACGTGCGGATTACCGTACAGTTGGGAAATTAGGAATTGGACCTGGAATTTTCAACATCAATGAACCTGTTATGTTCGGTTTACCTGTTGTATTAAACCCAATCTTTGCGATTCCATTTGTACTTGCACCATTAGCAACTGCAACAATCGCATACTTTGCAACTGTTGCAGGACTTGTAAATCCTGTTGTTGTCAATGTGGTTTGGGTAATGCCAGTCGGCCTTTCAGGATTCTTAGCTACAGCAGGGGATTGGCGTGCGATTGTGTTATCATTAGTCAACGTACTTGTGGCACTCGCTATCTGGGCACCATTTGTATCTGCATCAAATAAATTAAATCAAGACTAAGGAGTGTATCATGATCGTTGTCAACGCAGCATTATCACAAGATAAAATCATTACATTGCTTGAAGAAAACAACTTCAACTATGTTGCAAAAAAAGGCATCAAATTGATTTTCGAAACCGAAAAGGACGAGAATATCGCGAAAGAAGAAGCCAAAGCACTAATCAAAAACAGTTCATTCGGCTCAGCTCTCTACTTCAATGTTGAAGTAACAGAAGGGTAAACGAACTACTCAAAAAAGCACTGCCAACCTTAGGGTTGGCAGTGCTTTTTTGGGTTTGACTTATCCATTACAACGTTTACTTCACTATAGGTAGTGTAGAAGCGTTTTTTAGGTTGAAGATTGGAAAGATTGCCTACCAAAAA
>JAITHN010000052.1 GCA_031279745.1 Streptococcaceae bacterium | reverse complement strand
GACTGTGATGTTTGCGGAAATCCTATGGTGATTAAATTGGGTCGTTATGGGAAATTTTATGCTTGTAGCAATTTCCCTGACTGCCGAAATATTAAGCCGATTGTCAAAGAAATCGGGGTCATCTGTCCGACTTGTCATGAAGGGCAAATTATTGAGCGTAAATCCAAGAAGGGTCGTATCTTCTACGGATGTTCGAGGTACCCAGAGTGTGAATACACGAGTTGGGACAAACCTGTTGGGCGAGACTGCCCGAAATGTGGCACGGCGCTTGTTGAAAAGAAAACCCGTGGCAAAGGGGTACAGGTCATCTGTCCGAATGGGGATTATAGCGAGAATGCTATAAAATAATAAGGGAAAAGCAGCGCGTACTTGGCTTATTGGTTTAAAGAAGGAGAAATATGGCGAAATTTACGCATGTAAACGTGATTGGGGCTGGGCTTGCTGGAAGTGAAGCGACATGGCAACTTGTGAGTCGTGGTGTACCTGTCAAATTGTATGAGATGCGGGGCGTCAAACAAACACCGCAACATAAGACAACTGATTTTGGAGAATTGGTTTGTTCCAATTCTCTTCGTGGAGCTAGCTTGACGAATGCTGTGGGCTTGTTGAAAGAAGAAATGAGAAGATTAAACTCTCTTGTCATCCAGTCAGCAGATAAGACTCAAGTGCCTGCAGGCGGGGCGCTTGCTGTGGATCGTGAAGGGTTTGCAGAAGAAATCACACATCAGTTAACCAATCATCCACTTGTGGAAATCACTCGAGCTGAGATTACGTCTATTCCTGAAGAGGAGTTAACGATTATTGCAACAGGCCCGCTTACGAGTGACGATCTGTCGGAAGAAATCAAAAAATTTACTGGGCAGGACGGATTTTATTTTTATGATGCTGCTGCGCCCATTGTAGACGTCAATACGATTGATTTGTCAAAAGTGTATTTGAAATCTCGATATGATAAAGGAGAAGCCGCTTATTTAAATGCGCCGATGAGTAAGGAGGAGTTCGAAAACTTCTATCAAGCACTCGTTGAAGCAGAGGTTGCTGAGTTGAAAACGTTTGAAAAAGAAAAATTCTTTGAAGGTTGCATGCCGATTGAGGTGATGGCAAAGCGCGGAATTAAAACAATGTTGTTTGGGCCGTTAAAACCTGTCGGCTTAGAAAATCCAAACGAAGAATATGAAATCACTTGGCGTGATGGGACGAAGCATAAGACGAGTCAGCCTTATGCGGTTGTCCAACTTCGTCAAGACAATGCAGCGGCTAGCCTTTACAACATAGTTGGGTTTCAAACGCATTTGAAATGGGGCGAGCAAAAGCGTGTCTTTAGAATGATTCCTGGGCTAGAAAATGCAGAATTCTATCGTTATGGGGTGATGCATAGAAATACGTTTATGAATTCGCCAGATTTATTGCTCGCCACCTATCAGGCAAAGTCCAATCCTTACCTGCTGTTTGCAGGTCAAATGACGGGAGTTGAAGGATATGTGGAAAGTGCTGGAAGCGGTTTGATAGCTGGGATAAACGCTGCAAGGATTTTCTATGAGGAAGAACCTGTGAGCTTCCCCACAACGACTGCAATTGGTTCAATGGCGCATTATATTACTCACACCAAGGCAAAGCACTTTCAGCCGATGAATGCGAATTTTGGGATTATTGAAGAACTTCCAGAGCGTATTCGTGATAAAAAAGAGCGATATACACAGGTGAGCGAACGGGCACTCGCAGACTTGTTAACCTTTCAAACGATGCGTAGCATTTGAATGTATCATGCAAAAAATTGCGATGAATCGTTAGCGAATGCAACTGGTGTATGAACTGCACTTAAGTAGGCTTGGAAATTTGGCCATTGCAACAAATGGAGGGCAAATCCATTCGCTTCACTCGTATTTAGTAAGCAAAAGCCTTACGTCATCGTTACTCGATACGTAAGGTGTTTTTTTTGTAGGGGCAGAAATTTGGTGAATTGAAGAGAATTTTCAGAATATTCATTGCAAGCGAAATGAGGAAATGTTAAACTTTGGAAAACACAGTAAAGGACGAACCAGTGCAAACTCTATTAGAAAAAACACGAAAAATTAACGACTTGCTTCAAAAGCAATCTCTTTTAAGTGATACAAATGACCTTCCCTATGATAAAATTGCGACGATTTTGGGAGATATCATCAATGCCAATACTTTTATTATTGGAATAGATGGCGTCCTGCTTGGTTATCATGAAAGAAAACGCTTTGAAATTCACCGTGTAGATGAGATGATTCATGATCGCAGATTCCCAGATTCATACACGGAAGAATTGAAAATTCTTCATCGTACGGAAACCAACATTCCAGTGACGGATAAATTAACTGCATTTCCTGAGGAGTTACGGCAAGTTTTACCAAACGGATTGACCACGATTTCTCCGATTTATGTAGCTGGAAAACGATTAGGAAGTTTTGTTCTTGGGCGTGAAAAAACATTTTTTGAAGATGATGACCTGGTCTTAATCGAATACTCTTCCATGGTTGTTGGGCAACATATGTTTAGCCAGGACAGCCGGAAAAAAGAAAAGGAAATTCGAGACAAGACTGCCCTAAATATGGCGATGAATTCATTGTCACATTCTGAAATACGAGCTGTACGTGCGATTTTAGATGCATTGAATGGAATGGAAGGAACGCTTACGGCAAGTGAAATTGCAGATAGAGAGAATATTACACGAAGCGTGATTGTCAATGCGTTAAGAAAGCTCTCTTCCGCGGGGATTTTGACTTCAAAATCTCTTGGGATGAAAGGGACTTGGGTAAAAGTCTTGAATGACGGAATTTTTTCAGAATTGGAAAAAAGTTATTACTAGCGACTGCGGTGCTTGGTGAGTTTAGACAAGCAAAAAGCTTGCGGCAGGATTCATCAAACACTTTTGTTTTCAAAATAGAGATGAGGTAAGGGAAATGGATATTCAATTAAAGAATGGAAACGTTAAGGCTGTCATTCGCTCAAAAGGAGCGGAGCTTGTAAGCTTGCAAAGCAATGAAACAGGGATTGAATATATATGGAGTGGAGATGCAGAGTATTGGGGGCGTCATACACCGGTTTTATTTCCACATGTTGGGCGTTTAAAAGGAGACGTTCTTTCTTACAAAGGGAAGGACTATCCAAGCGGGCAACATGGATTTGCCAGAGATAAAGAATTTGAGATTGCACTTCAAACAGAAACCAAAGCGGTATTTGTTTTAAAAGAAGATGCGGAAACGCTATTTCGCTATCCATTCTCATTTGTTTTAACACTAAGCTTTGAACTAAGTGAAAACGGAATACGAACCACTTGGAAGGTTGAAAATCCTGCGGAAGAAATCCTTTATTTTGGAATTGGTGGGCATCCTGCCTTTCAAATTCCTTTGACGAGTGACCTTGAATTTACGGATTATTCGTTTGACGTTCGACCGCAAGGTGTTCGGAAGCGCTTGCCATTTGTGCCGCCTTTCCTTGACCCATTGCATGCAGTTGAGGAAGAGGTTGGCAACATTCCGTTTGATCACGAGCTATTCTACAATGATGCGCTTGTGTATGAAACAGTGGGAGAAACACAGGTGAGAATTGTGTCCCACAAATCTCCGCATTCGGTTACCTTAAGCTATACGGATATTCCCTATGTAGGCTTATGGAGTCCGTATCCAAAGGAGAGCCCATTCGTTTGTATCGAACCTTGGTGTAGCTATGCGGATACACCGGAAGATACGGGGGATTTTTCGACAAAGACTAGCGTTCAATCCTTACAGCCGAAAGAAAAATTTGAAACGAGCTATTTGATTGAAATTCAATAAGCATTAAAATGCACTGTAAGTGCATTTTTTTGAGGTCGAATGAAGAAAATTTATCGTCAACTGTTTATATGCTTGATTGCTTTTCTTGAGGAGAATTTATGAAAATTTATCGTCAACTCTTTTATATTTTATTTTGTTCATTTCTAGGGGAGGGAATTAGCGTGCTTCTAAAGCTGCCTATTCCTGGAAGCGTGCTTGGTATGCTTTTCCTTTTCTCTCTGCTTCAAAGCAAATTGTTAAAGGTGTCAGATGTAGAAGAAGTTGGGAATTTCCTGTTGGCGAATATGACCATTCTATTTTTACCTGCAGGTGTTGGCATTATGGCGCATTTTGAATTATTACAAAAAAAATGGTGGCAAATCACGCTCATCATTCTCATTCTTTTAACCGTAAATATTTTCTTTGTAGGGAAAATTACAGAATGGGTGAAAGTAAAATTTGAAGGAGATTATAAGGGAGAAATCAATGAATGAAATTTTAACAAACCCACTCTTCGGATTGGTTCTCTCGGTTTTGATGTATTTAATCGGTGTACGGTTAAATCAAACATTTCAGCATCCGTTAACTACGCCTCTTTTATTTGCAACGGTTACCATCATCCTCTTTTTAAAAATAACGGGGATTTCCTATGATGCTTATTATAAGGGAGGGCAAATTTTAAATATGTTGATTGCCCCAAGCACGGTTGCGCTAGGCATTCCATTGTATAAGATGTTGCCGCTTTTGAAACATCATGCAAAATCTATTTTGATTGGGCTAGGCATTTCAACTTTCCTAAATACGTTGATTACGCTCCTGTTGGCGAAAGCTTTTGGGCTTTCGAAAATCGTGAGTATTTCTCTTCTTCCCAAATCAGTCACGACGGCGATGGCTGTTGGAATCGCGGAAAAAATGGGAGGTGCCCTTACATTAACGCTCGTGGTGGTTGTTGCAACAGGGATTTTGACTAGCGTGATAGGTCCACCATTGTTGAATGTTTTTGGCATTCAAGATGCAGTAGCAAAAGGAGTTGCACTTGGTGGCACTGGGCATGCAATTGGTACTGGAAGTGCGATTCAGCTTGGAAAGGTCGAAGGCGTCATGGCTGGCGTATCTATTGGAATCTCAGGAATTCTCTATGTATTCATCACCCCCATCATGATTCAGCTCTTTCTATAAGCTTAAAAATTTGCGTCAAATCTTGTGTCACCATATGTCCGTTTTGACTCAACGGTTTTACTTTCGATGAATCATGGGAAGATTGTCTTTCTTTTTTTCATTTTGTAGTGGTTTATGATATGTTAAATGTAAACGATTCGGTCGGTTAAAAGTTGTCTGGAGGTGATGAAGTCGAGAATAGTAGATATTTTTACAAATGATTTTCTTTTAATCTTTATTATCATTCAATTCTTCTTGGCTGTGTTTATCATCTTCCGAGAACGGAAGCAAACAAGTGCCACTTGGTCGTGGATCTTCGTTTTGACAGTCATTCCAGTTGTTGGATTTTTCCTCTATCTTCTTTTAGGTCGAGGGCTCAGTAATACGCGGCTGTTTGATTTAAAACTACAAAAAGAAATTGCAAGTGTTGAAACGCTTCGTTTGGAACAAGAGGAGTTTGAAAAAGGGGGTAAGATAAAGGGGAATACAGGTACAGTGAATCCCTCGCGCCTCATTCACCTATTGACGACTGAACAAAACGTGATTTACGCAAATGAGGCAACGCTTACGCTTTTTACGGATGGTCAGTCGAAGTTTGAACGCCTGATTGAAGACATAGAGGAAGCTTCTGACCACATTCATTTTCAGTATTATATTTTTCGAATGGATGAGATAGGAAAAAAAGTTTATCAAGCGCTGGTAGATGCGTTAAAGCGTGGCGTCAAAGTCAGAGTTTTGCTCGATGCTTGGGGAAGTAACGGGATAAAAGTAAAGGATTTTAAAGAACTCACAGCATTAGGTGGTAAAGTTGTGTTCTTTTTCCCTTTGCACGTTCCTTGGATGAATCCTAGGACGAACTACCGCAATCATCGAAAAATCGTCGTGATTGATGGAAAAATCGGTTATACTGGCGGCTTTAATGTAGGGGATGAATACCTTGGAAAAGTAGCCAGTTTTGGCTATTGGAGAGATAATCATCTAAGAATGACGGGTGAAGGCGTCTACTCTTTGCAAAATAGATTTATCATGGATTGGAATTCGCAATATGTGAATGGAATCAAGACATTGGAAAATTATTTCCCACCGATTGAACAAAAAGGGGAGAAGCACTTGCAAGTCGTGACAAGTGGGCCGGATTCAGAGATAGAGCTCATTAAATTCACCTATTTCAAAATGATCAATATGGCAAAAAAGGAAATCTTGATTCAAACGCCTTACTATATTCCGGATACATCGATTCATGAAGCGCTAAAGGTTGCACTCATGAGCGGCGTTCGTGTAGTCCTTCAGATTCCAAATAAGCCAGATCACATGCTCGTTTATTGGGCAACCTATTCTTTCGCAGCTGAATTGATAAAATTTGGTGCGGAAATTCAAACGTATGAACGTGGGTTTATCCATGCGAAGACGGTGATTATCGACGGTGGAATCTGTAGCGTAGGCTCTGCCAATATGGACAATCGTAGTTTCCGACTTGATTTTGAAGTGAATACGATTATCTATGATGAGCCATTTACAAGAGAAGTTAGGGATGCATTCATTCGTGATCTGGAGGATTGCAAACCTTTGACAAAAGAAATATATGAAAATAGAAGCAGAGTCATAAAGGTGAAGGAATCCCTTTCAAGGTTGATTTCTCCGCTATTATAGACTCGGTAGGAGAGGGTATGAAAACAAAACGATTTGGGATGGTTCTTATTTTAGGCATTCTATGTTTAACAGGGTGCGCGAGTTGGATTGATAAAGGAGAATCGATCACTGCTGTCGGTTCCAGTGCACTTCAACCTTTAGTTGAAAGCGCAGGGGAAGAGTACACTGGAGATCACCCCGGAGTATTCGTGAATGTGCAAGGTGGTGGAAGTGGTACAGGGCTTTCGCAAGTGCAGTCTGGAGCAGTGGAAATCGGGAATTCTGATTTATTCGCAGAAGAAAAATCAGGAATTGATGCTGGGAAACTGGTTGATCATAAAGTTGCAGTTGTAGGAATCACCCCGATTGTGAACAAGGAGGCTGGCATTACTCACTTGACTATGTCGCAATTGAGAGACGTTTTCCTTGGAAAAGTCAAAAACTGGAAAGAAGTCGGTGGAAAAGATAGAGAAATCGTTCTGTTGAATCGTGCTGAGGGAAGTGGGACGAGGTCCACGTTTGAAAATGCCGTACTTGGGAAAGGCGTGACCGCAGCAAAATCCCAAGAGCAAGATTCTTCTGGAATGGTTCGTCAAATCGTTCAGGACACACCAGGGGCGATTAGTTATGTCGCATTTAGCTATGTTACAGATGACTTAATCGTGGTGTCAATCGATGGGATTTCCCCGACAGATAAAAATGTGACCACGAACGATTGGAAGATATGGTCGTATGAGCATATGTATACAAAGGGACAACCTCAATCTCTAACCAAAAAGTTTCTTGATTATATGACGAGCGATAGTGTTCAAAAAACATTGATTAAGCAGTTGGGCTATATTCCAATCAGCGAGATGAAAGTAGAAAAAGATGCAAGCGGCGCAATTGTAAAATAGACGTTTACAAAGAATTTACAAAACGTTCACTCAAAGTATAAATTGGGGAAGTAAACTAAATTTTAGTGAAAAAAATCAATAAGGAGTATTGTTGTGGAAGATATTCAAACAAAATTATTGACGAAATCCAAACGATCAAAAATGGAGCAAATCGGAAAAGTCGTGAGTTTTATCTGTATTGCCCTGATTGTTGTCGTCGTATTCTCGATTTTTTATTTCGTCGCAAGTAAAGGACTTGCAACATTCTTTGGAAAAGACAAGGTCAATGTGTTTTCATTTCTATTTGGGACGGATTGGAATCCTTCTCAAGTAGGACCAAACGGGCAGCGTCTTGCTGGGGCACTTCCAATGATTGCGGGAAGTTTCCTTGTAACTTTCCTCTCAGCGATTGTTGCAACCCCGTTTGCTATCGGAGCGGCAATCTTTATGACGGAAATCAGCCCTAAAAAGGGAGCAAAATTCTTACAACCAGTTATTGAATTGCTCGTTGGGATTCCCTCCGTTGTTTACGGATTTATCGGACTTTCTGTCGTTGTTCCTTTCATGCGTGGAATCTTTGGTGGAACTGGATTTGGTATTTTGTCAGGGACATTTGTATTATTTGTTATGATTTTGCCAACGGTTACGAGTATGACAGTGGATGCCATTAAAGCGGTTCCTAATTTTTACCGAGAAGCGTCTCTTGGGCTAGGTGCAACTCGCTGGCAAACCATCTATAAAGTGATTTTGCGTGCGGCGACTCCTGGAATTTTAACAGCAGTGGTATTTGGTATGGCACGTGCCTTTGGGGAAGCGTTAGCCATTCAGATGGTCATCGGAAATTCAGCAGTTATGCCTACGGATTTAACCAGTCCTGCTTCAACATTGACTTCAATCTTGACGATGGGCATCGGAAATACCATTATGGGAACGGTTGAAAATAATGTTCTCTGGTCATTGGCATTGCTTCTTCTATTGATGAGCTTAGTCTTTAATATTATTATTCGTATGATTGGGAAGAAGGGAGAGATGAAAGGATGAACGCAAAAAAAACAGATAAATTGGCTACAACCGTCCTCTATGCTGTTGCAGGAATTATTGCACTCATTCTCTTTGCCATGATTGCCTTCATACTTGTTCGGGGGATCCCACATATTTCTTGGCATTTCTTGACAAGTAAAGCGGAAAGCTACAAAGCTGGAGGAGGAATTGGCATTCAACTCTTCAATTCAGTTTATCTCCTTGTCATTACCATGTTGATTTCTTTTCCAATCTCACTTGGAGCTGGGATTTATTTGTCCGAGTATGCAAAGAAAAACTTCCTGACTGATTTTATTCGAACATCTATTGAAATCTTAAGCTCACTTCCATCAGTTGTTGTTGGTTTGTTTGGTTTTTTGATCTTCGTTGTTCAAGTAGGTTATGGATTTTCCATCCTTTCTGGTGCCTTGGCTTTAACCGTTTTTAATTTGCCATTGATGACAAGAAATGTGGAAGAAAGCTTAAAGAGCGTACCCTTCACACAACGTGAAGCCGGGCTTTCTCTTGGACTTTCAAGATGGGAAACAGTTCTTCATGTGGTCGTTCCGGAAGCCCTTCCTGGAATTTTAACGGGGGTTATCTTGTCAAGTGGTCGTATCTTTGGGGAAGCAGCAGCGCTTATCTATACAGCTGGGCAGTCTGCTCCAGCATTGAACTGGGGAGATTGGAACCCAATGAGTATTGCAAGTCCGTTTTCTATTTTCAGACAAGCGGAAACTCTCGCCGTTCATATTTGGAAGGTGAATTCTGAAGGAACGGTTCCAGATGGAGCAGCCGTTTCAGCAGGTGCCAGTGCAGTTTTGATTATTGCAGTTTTAATTTTCAACTTTGGCGCACGTTTCCTTGGAAAAAAATTACATTCTAAATTAACATCAGCATCTTAAGAATTAGTGGAGGCAACCATGGCAGAGTATGATTGGTCAGAACGCAATATCCGTGATTTAAAAGCGGAAGGAAAAAATATTGCGTTATATACAAAGGATTTACATGTCTATTATGCACAAAATGAAAGCATTAAAGGCGTAGATATGGCATTTGAAAAAAACAAGATAACGGCATTGATTGGCCCCTCAGGAAGTGGGAAATCAACGTATTTGAGAAGTTTGAATCGCATGAATGACACGATTCAAATTGCACGAGTGACAGGCGAGATCAATTACAAAGACGTGGATGTGAATAGCAATAAAGCGGATGTTTACGAGATGAGAAAACATATCGGAATGGTCTTTCAACGTCCAAACCCATTTTCAAAATCTATTTTTGAGAACATCGCCTTTGCGCTTAAACAGCACGGTTTAAAAGATAAAAAGGAAATTGAAGAGATTGTCGAGTCGAGTTTAAAACAAGCTGGACTTTGGGATCAAGTGAAAGATGAGCTGCATAAGAGTGCTCTTGCACTTTCAGGTGGTCAACAACAGCGTCTTTGTATCGCAAGAAGTATTGCGATGAGACCTGATATTTTATTGTTAGATGAGCCAGCGAGTGCCTTAGATCCGATTTCAACGAGTGTTGTTGAAGAAACACTCATGCGATTGAAAGAGTTTTACACGATTATTATCGTCACCCATAACATGCAGCAAGCTGCTCGGATTAGCGATTATACAGCATTCTTTTACAGTGGCGATTTGATTGAATATGATGAAACGAAGAAAATCTTTACACGACCAAAAATTAAAGCGACTGAAGATTATGTTTCAGGTCACTTTGGATAGGAGGGAACATGGAAAATCCGATATTAACTGTAAGCGAGCTTAATCTCTATTACGGAAAGAAACATGCATTGTTTGATATTTCAATGGAGTTTGAAGAAAAGAAAATTACTGCATTGATTGGTCCCTCAGGAAGTGGGAAATCAACTCTTCTTCGTTCCATCAATCGTATGCAAGATTTAATCCCTAGTGTAACCATTACAGGAAGTATTATGTATAAAGGGAAGAATATCTATTCTCCGAATACAGATACGATTGATTTGCGTAAAGAAATTGGAATGGTTTTCCAGCAACCCAATCCCTTTCCATTTTCAATTTATGAAAATGTTGTCTACGGTCTTCGCCTGAAAGGTGAAAAAGACAAAGCGGTTTTGGATGCTGCGGTGGAAAAATCTTTAAAAGATGCTGCGATTTGGGAAGAAACGAAGGATAAGTTACATCAATCCGCTCTCGGCTTATCTGGTGGACAACAACAACGTGTCTGTATCGCGCGTGCGTTGGCAGTGAATCCAGATATTATTCTATTGGATGAGCCAACAAGCGCCTTGGATCCGATTTCATCAGGGAAAATTGAGCAAACGTTATTAGAATTAAAAGATCGATATACGATTATTATCGTTACACATAATCTGGCTCAAGCGAGTCGAATTAGCGACCGAACTGCTTTCTTCATGGATGGGAAATTGGTTGAATACGAAAAAACAAAATCAATTTTCTTAAATCCAAAAGAACAAGATACAGAAGATTATATTACCGGAAAATTTGGATAGGAGGAGTTATGTTAAGAAGTCAATTTGAAGAACAGTTATCAAAATTGCACAATCAATTTTATGAAATGGGGACAGATGTTTCTACCGCGATTCACAAATCTGTCCGTGCTTTTGTCGATCATGACCGTAAACTCGCACAAGAAGTAATTGATAATGATGAAAAGATCAATGAATTAGAAATTCATTTGGAAAAAAAATCTTTTGAAATGATTGCCTTGCAACAGCCGATGGCAAGCGACTTGCGTACGATTATTACAGTGATGAAAGCAAGCAGTGATTTGGAGAGAATGGGCGACCATGCAGTTGCGATTGCAAAAGCTACGATTCACGTTAAAGGGGAAGAACGCATTCCAGATGTGGAAGCGTTAATCTCAGATATGAGTGAAAAAGTGAAAAAAATGGTTGATGCCGTTCTTCAATCGTATATCTCAGGTGATGTGGAAATGGCAAAACGCATTGCGACGAGGGATGAAGAAATCAACGATTTATTCAATATCATCCACCGTTTGACGATTCGTGAGATGAAGGAAAATGTGGATACGATCATTGCAGGAAACGACTATCTTCGTGTGGCAAGTTTCCTTGAACGTATCGGAGACTATGTAACAAATATTGCGGAATGGATTGTTTACTTGAGCACAGGTAAAATTACTGAACTTTCTGCAAATAACGACAACAACGATTAATCAAATAGAAACGCACGGCTCCTTGATGGAGTCGTGCGTTTCCTCATATGCTCGTATGCAGCTCACCAACGCATATGTTTGTAGGCGTGCGTTCCCTCATCGCTTTGTGTCCAGAAATTCCTTGTTGCACGTAGACCGTACTTGGTTGTTGAAAGTTTATCGAATAGTACGGTTCTGCATGCAATTTTTATTCTTCTAAAAATTCAATGCCCAAATGTTTGGTTACAGGTTTTTCATAAATTTCACAAGGAACTTGGTAGAGTTCAAAAAGAATTTCTTTCGTTAAGACTTCTTTTGGACTACCTTGTGCAAGTACTGTTCCATCCTGGAAGGCGTAAAGATAATCGCAAAATCTTGCAGCCAATTCTAAATCATGCAGTACAGCTAAAACGCTAATATTTAAGTTTTGAATCGTTTTTAATAATGAGAGTTGATAATGAATATCTAAATGGTTGGTTGGCTCATCAAGGATCATAAAAGAGGGTTCTTGAGCAATCGCACGTGCGAGTACAACTCGTTGCTTTTCTCCTCCGGAAAGGGACGAGAATGAAGAATTTAGTTGTGAAAGCAAACCTACCTTTTCAATAGACGCAAGAACTATTTCGTCATCTTTTTGATTATGCGCTTCTAAAAAATGTTTGTAAGGCGTACGCCCAAGGGCCACCATTTGTTTAACCGTTAAATCAAATGGCATTTCAGAAAATTGCTCAACTCCACTTAATTTTTTTGCCAATGTT
>JAITHN010000183.1 GCA_031279745.1 Streptococcaceae bacterium | reverse complement strand
CTTGTCGAACGAGTGGCGTGTTGCATGACGAGTTTCCCTTTGTGTGACGGTTCAGGGCTACTTACCACATCTGACACTGCGGACCTGTTTCGTCCTGTTTAGATTGCTTAGGGAGTTCTCCTAAGTATCACACAAATTGCTTACTTTACTCACTATAAAAATCGTCTCATTCCCCCACAGAGATAGCAGCCTCTATTGCTTGCCAAGCCTCGTCACGCCCTTCTTTCGTCACAGAAGAAAAAAGAAGGAACGTATCACTTTTATCGAAATTTAGTTTTTTCTTAATTGAGGATTCATGGCGATTCCATCTACCACGTGGGACTTTATCGGATTTGGTTGCCACGATGATGACAGGTATATCATAGTATTTCAAAAACTCATACATCTGAACGTCTTCAGTTGATGGATCGTGGCGAAAATCAACGAGTGATACAACCGCGCGTAGATTTGCCCGTGTCGTCATGTACTCCTCTATCATTTTCCCCCATTTGGCACGCTCCACTTTTGAAACTTTCGCATAACCGTATCCAGGCACATCTACAAAATGGAGAGTGTCGTCAATATTATAAAAATTTAGCGTCTGCGTCTTTCCTGGCTTGCTACTCGTGCGAGCAAGATTCTTTCTTCCTAAAAGCGTGTTAATAAATGAACTCTTTCCCACATTGCTTCGTCCCGCAAGCGCAATCTCAGGCATTTCCGTTTCAGGATATTGCGCAGGACTTACCGCAGAAATCACAATTTCAGCATTATTCGTATTCATAGTCTTCCTCTATTTTTCATTTCCCTTAATAAACAGAACATCGCCCGAAATCTGACAAAGTCAGTTCCAAACGATGACTGTTTCTTCAAATGTTTCATTGAAAATTCGGTTGGTCATGCGACCCGTTATCTTAAGTGCTGCAGATTTCTAGCTTTTCAACGCTTGCCTTCTGATCCTTAGTGTCCCAACACTTGCTTGCCTTCTGATCCTAGTGTCTAAATACTAGCTTCGATCCTAGCGTCCTAACACTTGCCTTCTGCTTCCTAGTTTCTCAACGCTTGCTTACTTTCTGATTACTAACGCCCAAACACTTGATAGATTCCTAGTGCCCAAGCACTAGCTTGCTTCATCTAATCGTTCAACACGCGGAGCAACCCCGTCAACGATAGCTTCCTTTGTAATTACGACTTTTGAAATATTTCCCTCGCTTGGAACATCATACATCACGTCTAACATCACTTCTTCGATAATTGATCGAAGCCCACGAGCCCCAGTATTTCGCTCAATAGCTTTGGCCGCAATCGCTTCCAATGCACCCTTTTCAAATTCGAGTTCTGTATCGTCAAAGCTTAGTAACTTCTTGTATTGTTTGACCAAGGCATTTTTAGGCTCTGTTAAAATGCGCACCAAATCTTCCACCGTTAATTTCTCAAGCGAAGCCATCACTGGCAAACGACCGATAAATTCAGGAATTAATCCGAATTTTAACAAATCTTCTGGAATGATGCGTTGCATGGCACTTTCATCCTCTCCAAGTTTGTTTGCTGCTGCCCCAAACCCAATGACTTTTTCACCGAGACGATTTTTGACCATTGTTTCAATCCCGTCAAACGCTCCTCCCACAATAAAGAGAATGTTTTTGGTATCAATATTGATCAATTCTTGTTGTGGATGTTTTCTTCCACCTTGAGGAGGAACACTTGCAACGGTCCCCTCTAAAATTTTCAAAAGGGCTTGCTGCACCCCTTCCCCTGAAACATCTCGAGTAATTGAAACATTTTCACTTTTTTTCGCAATTTTATCAATTTCATCAATATAAATGATGCCGTGTTCCGCGCGGTCAACATTAAAATCTGCTGCTTGAATTAATTTGAGTAAAATATTTTCAACGTCTTCTCCAACATATCCTGCTTCCGTCAAACTCGTTGCATCCGCAATGGCAAATGGAACATTCAAACTCTTCGCTAACGTTTGCGCAAGGAACGTTTTCCCAGAACCAGTCGGTCCAACAAGACAAATATTTGATTTTTGAAGTTCAACTTCATCATCCGCTTGTACTTGATTGACACGTTTGTAGTGGTTATAAACCGCAACAGAAAGCGATTTTTTCGCATGTTCTTGGCCGATTACATACTGATTCAAGATTTCGAGCAGCTCTTTTGGCTTTGGCACTTCCGTCAATTCACGGAGAACTTCGTCCATGTATTCTTCATCGATAATCTGCTTGCTTAACTCAACGCATTCGTCACAAATATATACGTCTGGCCCTGCAATAATACGTCTTACTTCATTTTGAGACTTTCCACAAAAGGAACATCTTACATCCATTTTCATACTCCTTTACATGTAATATATTCAGTTTAACATAGTTTTTGAAATAAATTTTCATTCAAGCATAAAATTTGATGCTCCCCCCCTTTTTGAGTTTTTCAAATACAGGATAATTAGAAACTGACGAACAAATATTTAATAAACTTGAGATGAAGAAAAGTTTACACCCAATGTTTTCGCTTTTTTGGTAAACTATTCCTTCAAACTTCTTCTGCAAATAAATTCTTTCGAAAGTTCGAACTTGATTATTCATTCCGTTTACTATATTCTCAATATTGAAAGGGGAATATTATATGACAAACAAACAACTTAAGGACATTGCAAAAGCGAAATTAAAAGAGGGGCGCTACTGGGGGATTTTCTTTCTAGCGTTCATACCTAGTCTTTTAGAATTTTTTATGAATTTCGGACAAAAATTCCTTCAGATTAAGGACATAGACATTCATAAACTTCTAAATGCAAATAATTTGGATGATTTTTTTCATGTATTGAATACTGCTACAACATCAAGTGCCGGATCGAATTTTTCCATGGTGATTTCTCTCGTAGTAGGAATCCTCAGCGTTTCTGCTCTCGGAGCAATCCTAACGCTATTAAGAGACCAACCAGGTGAACACAGTCCCATTCAACTTTGGATCAAGAAAATCAAACCACCTTACTTTGTTCCTTCGCTTCTAACGTACGTGATGGTTACTTTGTTTATGATTTTATGGACACTTGCTTCTGTGGGGATTTTCGTTGTCTTCATCTTACTCGCTGTAACGATTGGTATCATCCATCAATCTTCACTCGGCCTTTCGACCCTTGTCGTCCTCGTACTACTTTTGCTTTGTGCATTGTTACCTATTTATAAAGGAATTCAGTACTCACAAGCTGTCTTTTGTGCTTACGATCAGGTGGATGAACAAGGAAAATTATCTAAGGCTACAGCTGCCTTAAATGAAAGCAAAACGTTGATGAAGGGCCAGATTCTTCGCTATGCACTTTTACACCTTTCATTTTTTGGATGGTACCTTCTTGTAGGTTTGACCTTCGGAATCGCTTTATTTTTCTTAAAACCTTATATAACGGCCACAACTATCGCCTACTATCATGAATTAAAAGCTGCTGAATAATTCAGAGCTTTTAATTCATGATGAAGCGGTGACTGATACAGGTACCAATTGTAAAACCAAGCCTTGACCGAGTGTCAAGGCTTGGTTTTTTTGAACCCTAAGAGACTTCCGGATGCGGCATTTTTTACTTACCTGTAATAGTCCTTGTGGTCATTGTGTAAAAAATGCTACTTTACGCAGAAACCGGAGCATTTTTTACAAAGTTGCAATAGTCCTTGTGGTCATTGTGTAAAAAATGCTACTTTACGCATATAACGCTGGCATTTTTTACAAAGTTGGCATGAATGTTGTGGCAGATGTGCAACTTATGCTGCGAGTGTGGCATTTTTTACAAAGTTGGCACAAATACAGTGAAAGGTGTGTAACTTTTGCTGCATCCATGTTATGGTTGTAGCATTTTTTACAGAGCTACAATAGTCCTTG
>JAITHN010000042.1 GCA_031279745.1 Streptococcaceae bacterium | reverse complement strand
TTGCTCAGTGGCAGGGTCGTACTCCCATGTAGAACCACCAAAAAAACTAATCCAGTTATTTGGCATCTCATCTTTTTTTGCATCCACCCAATGATAGTAGTCGCGGTAAGGGTTATTCCTATCTTTCTTACTCTCCAAAAACCAAGGGTGCTGATCGCTCGTGTGATTGACCACCAAATCCATTAAGACTCGAATATTGTAATGATGGGCTTTTTCAAGCAATTCTTTTAAATCATCAAGCGTTCCATACTCTTCGTTAATCGCACGAAAGTCAGAGATGTCATATCCATTATCCACGTTTGGAGACTTGTAGATCGGGTTAATCCAAATAAAATCAATTCCTAAATCAACCAAATAAGGAAGCTTTTCGATAATCCCTTGAATGTCTCCCACACCATCTCCGTTGCTATCTTTAAAGCTTTTCGGGTAAATTTGGTAACCGACGGCATTTTGCCACCATTCATTTTTCATGTTCTCGCCCTTCAATCTGAGCGACAAATGCCTCCCAAGGGAGAAGCATCTGACCTCTCAGACTTCCTCTTTCTTTTTCAGTATTTGAAATTATGATAGTTTGAATCTTTTCGTTTGTAGAAAAGGGATTACTATGTCCGCTCATGTTCGCAACAACCAACCAAGTTTTCCCTTCAAAACTCCTTACATAAGCAAAGATCTCATCCGCAGTATCTAATAAAGTGTAGTCTCCATAAATCATAATCTGATTTTCCTTGCGAAGTTGGATGAGTTTTTGATACGTATAGAAAACAGAGTTCTTCTCCGAAAGCGCTCTCTCAACATTGATCTCACTGTAATTAGGATTGACTGCAAGCCACGGAGTCCCTGTTGTAAATCCTCCATGCGGCGAATCATTCCACTGTACAGGTGTGCGAGCATTGTCCCGACCTTTAGCGTTGATGGAGGAAAGAATGTCCTCCTTTTGAAAACCGCTATCCAATCGTTCACGATACATGTTTACACTTTCAATATCATTGACTTCTGAAATGTCTTTTACGGCATGATTGGTCATTCCGATTTCTTCACCTTGATAAATATAAGGTGTGCCTCGCATCATATGGAGCAGAATGGCAAACATTTTAGCACTCCGCTCACGGTATTCTCCATCGTCTCCCCAACGAGAAACGATTCTTGGAAGGTCATGGTTATTCCAAAAAAGGGAGTTCCACCCTTCACTTCCTAGTGAAGTTTGCCACTTTGAAAGAACTTCTTTTAATTTTGGAATAGAGAGCTTGGAAAGGTCCCATTTTGACTTTCCAGGAATTTCATCTAAGCCAATATGTTCAAATTGAAAGACCATGGAGAGTTCTTTTCGATCTGGATTAGAATAAAGTTTGGCTATTTCAGGAGTTGCTCCCCAAGTTTCACCGACAGTTAAGAGATTCTTTCCCTTTAGCGTTTCACGGTGCATCTCCTGTAAATACTCATGCAAATTAGGACCGTTTCCAGTAATGAGATCATCTGGGACTTTCCCAATGAGGTCGATGACATCCATTCGGAAACCGCCAATTCCCTTGTCCACCCAGTAATTCATCATGTCATAGATTTGAAAACGCACTTTAGGATTTTTCCAATTCAAGTCAGGTTGGCGCTTGCTAAAAATGTGCAGATAATATTGATTTGTCGTTTCATCAAACTGCCAAGCACTTCCAGAGAAGATAGATTGCAATTCATTTGGATGATCCGACCAAATATAGTAGTCTCGAAAATCGTTTTCCTTGGACGTTCTACTTTCAATAAACCACTGATGCTCATCACTTGTGTGATTGACAACGAGGTCCATAATAATTTGAATATCTCGTTTATTTGCTTCGGCAATCAAGGTATCCATGTCATCCATACTCCCAAACTCAGACATGATTTCACGGTAGTCACTAATGTCATAGCCGTTGTCATCATTTGGTGATTGGTAAACGGGCGATAGCCAGATGGCTCCAATCCCCAATGTTTTCAAATAGTCGAGTTTCCCAATAATTCCTGGCAGATCACCAATCCCATCACCGTCACTATCCTTAAAACTTCTTGGATAGATTTGATAGACGACGACTTCCTTCCACCAATTTTCGTTCAAGTTTCCCATCTTTCCTCCTGGTAGTGTATATAAATTTGGGGCATACGGTGCAAGCTCCTCCAGCCACGGCTCTACAACCACGCTGTATAAGGTGTGTGTTACGCACCATAGAACCCTGAATCCCAAGTAGTCCATGTGGTCTAGATTCGTCATAAGGCAACGGACTACCCTGAGTAGTCTATTTGGTGTAGATTCGTTAGAACGCAACGCGCTACCCCGAGTAGTTTCTGTACTGTGTATCTGATAGAAAAGGGCAAGGCACCCAAGTTGTGAGTAGCAATTCAGACTTGCAATAGTTCGCTTGCCTAATGCGCGCTATTAGAATCCAAATAGACAAATCCCGAAGGATTCAAACTTCCGTTTTCGTATAAGTTTGAAAGCAGGGGGTCAACCATCATTTGGATAGGTTTGCTGCCTGAATTAAACACGCCGATTGTATTGCCAATAGAGAAGGAGAGGAGTCCGTTTTTTTCATCCACCGTCTTCCATACGAGTTCTCCACTGCTGATCTCTCTAGCGTTTTCTTTACGGAAACGAATTAATTTTTGGAAGAATTTGAATAATTCTGCGTCCTGATAGTCCGTCCTCCATTCCATCGGTTTGCGGTTATCCGGGTCGTTTTCCCCAAACATTCCAATTTCCGTTCCGTAATAGATGTCTGGCGTTCCATTTTGTAAGAAGAGAAAGGCAAACATCTGCTTCAGTAGATCTTTATCCTTTTTAGCAATAGATAAAATGCGAGGAGCATCATGGCTATCCAAGAGATTAAACATCATCTGATTGGTTTGATCACGGTTTAACATGAGTTGATGATTGAGTTTATGAACCATCTCCGTCAGAGTGATTTTCTTTTTTGCAAAATAATCTGGAATGGCGCCTGAAAATGCATAGTTCATCACTCCGGTAAACTCATCGCCATCTAACCAACTTTGAGCGCTCGTCCATATTTCCCCAATAATATAAAAGTCTTCCTTTTCCTTGTCACAGGCGGCTTTAAATTTTTTCCAGAATTGATGATCCACTTCATTTGCGACATCAAGACGCCAAGCGTCAATATCAAATTCCCGAATCCAGTAAGTTGAAATATCAAGGAGGTAGTCAACCACCTCTGGATTTGCAGTATTGAGCTTCGGCATATGTCTTGTGTAAGCGAAGACATCATAATTCGTAACATCCGAATGAATGGATGTGGAGGTAGCTGAAATAGGGAAGCTATGGATATGGAACCAATCCTTATAGATGGATTTTTCCCCGTTTTTCAAGACATCCTGAAACTGTGGGCTTTGATCGCCAATGTGATTAAAAACGGCATCAAGCATGATTTTTATCCCTTTTTCATGGGCTTTTTTTACCAATTCTCTAAAATCTTCCTCCGTTCCAAAATGAGGGTCGATCTTTTTATAATCTACAGTGTCATATTTATGGTTACTAGGCGCTTCGAAGATGGGGCAGAGGTAGATTCCATTGATCCCCAACTCCTCTAGATAGTCCAGTCGGTTAATGATTCCTCGAATATCTCCGCCAAAGAAGTCGCTTGCCTTAGGGTGAACCGTTGCATCCCAAGGAAGCGTTCCCTCGTTGTCGTTCGCTGAGTCTCCATTTTCAAAGCGTTCAGGGAAAATTTGGTACCAGATGGTGTTTTGAACCCATGGAATAGATTTAAAACGGTCGACTTCCTGAAAGAAGGGCATTTTGAAATAATTATTGCTTCCCATTATTCC
>JAITHN010000119.1 GCA_031279745.1 Streptococcaceae bacterium | reverse complement strand
CCTCTAAGAGGATGATTTTCCCTTCACGAGTAGAAAGCTTTTTCCCACCTTGAGTAATCAAGCCAAATGGAATATGAAGGACATCATCACTCCAGTCAAAATCCATTTCTTTTAACACTGCTTTCAATTGTTTGAAATGATTGCTCTGTTCATTTCCAACCGCATATAATGCTTTATCAAAATTGTAAGTGATTTTACGGAAATATGCCGCTGCTAAATCACGTGTAATATAAAGCGTTGCACCGTCATTTTTCTTTATCAACGCAGGAGGGAGGTCATATTTTTCCAAATCTACAATTTGCGCGCCTTTGGATTCTTGAAGAAGACCCTTTCCTTGAAGCATGTCGATAATGACTTGCATCTTATCATTGTAAAACGCTTCCCCATTGAATGAATCAAAATGTATGTTTAATTTTTCATAGATGCGTGAAAACTCTTTTAGACTTTCTTCTCTAAACCAAGACCAAAGTTCTGTCGCTTCCGCATCTCCGTTTTCTAGACGGAGGAACCAATCTCTTCCTTCTTGGTCGACAGCCTCATCTTCTTTCGCTTCTTTATTTACGCGAACATAAAGTTTTAAAAGCTCCGCAATCGGATCCCTTTCAATATCTTCTTTTTTCCCCCATTTTTTATAGGCGGTCATGAGCATTCCAAACTGTTTTCCCCAATCCCCCAAGTGATTGATTTTTACCGTTTGATAACCAAGCTTTTGAACGATGTTCGACAGTGCATTCCCAATAACTGTTGAACGCAAATGCCCCATGCTAAACGGCTTTGCAATATTCGGACTAGACATATCGATAATGATGTTTTTCCCCTCACCAATAGAGGTGTTCCCGAACTTTTCCTGCTTGGTTAAAATTTCATTTAACGTAGTGCTACTTACGTTTGCCTTATCTAAGAAAAAGTTTAAATAAGGACCAACCACTTCAACTTTTTCAAAATCGTTCTTCTCGATTTTTTCTGCAAGATCAGTCGCAATCAAAGCAGGTGCTTTTCGCATTACTTTAGCTAGAGAGAACACCGGAAAAGCGACGTCTCCATGATCCGCTGATTTTGGATTTTCAAGTAGATTTTGAATTTCTTCAAGACTCAACACTTCTTCCAAAATTCTATGAAGACTCTTCGCAACCATTTCTCTTTCATTCATACTTTTTACTCCTCCGTTTGCTTTGGTCGGTCAACTTAAACATCATTCTACTTAGAACGCTGTCTTTTAACCCAATCCTATCCCATATCATAACAAAATAGAGGCAGATATGCGATATTTTATCCATTTTTTATTATAATAGACATAAGAAACTTAGGGGGCAAACTGGATGATTCAATTAATAGTAAGCGACATGGATGGAACACTTGTTAGTGGACATGTCAAAATCACCGACTTTACAGCTAAAATGGTTAAAAAAGCACAGGAGGATGGTATTCGCTTTTTATGTGCGACCGGGCGGAATTTACAAGAAGCTCAAAAACCTTTAAAAGATGCGGAAATTGAGTGTGAAATTATCGGTGTGAATGGTGCCATCGTCTACGACAAGCAAGGGAAAATCCTCTCTACCAATCCAATCTCAACGGAAACTTCTCTTAAATTAGTAGAGCTCTTTCGTCAGCACGAGCTCTATGCAGAACTTGGAACGGTGAATGGTGTGTTTTCTGAGAGCCAAACAAAGAGGTTGGAATTTTTCACCAGACATATGGCAGAAAGCACTCCACCGAGGAGCTTTAAAGAGTCTTTAATCCTAGCCTCAACCGCAATGAGCTATTTTCATATTACATACGTCGAGGATTTAGAGACTGTTATACAGTCGGATTCGGAAGAGGTGGTAAAATTCTTCCTCATGGCTGAAAACGGGGAAGAACAACTCCTTCCGCTGAAAAAAGAAATCGAAGAATCTTTTGATGACTTGGTGGTCACCTCTAGCGGACAGCACAATATCGAAATTAATCATATTGATGCGCAAAAAGGGTTCGCAGTCAAAAGAATTGCAGAAGAAATGGGGATTGACAAGGAAAGTGTCATGGCAATAGGCGACAGTTTCAACGATATTTCCATGCTTGACTATGCGGGTGCGAGCTTTGCAATGGGGCAGGCGAAAGAAGAAATCAAGCAGCATGCAAAATATGTGACCGAATCTAATCAAAACGACGGCGTTGCGCATGCAATAGAACGTGTTCTAAACGGAGAACTTGAAGAGGACTAAAGGGGGTGAGTCAACATTGCCAGAGCTTTATATCCAACAAAAAACACTCAATAATGCGTTTCAACTGCCGATTAAAGATGAACAAGGCAGAACCCACTTTTTCCTCAAAGGAAAGTTGTTTTCTGGGGGAGATACACTTGAGTTGATGGACGTTACAGGGCGTGTTCTGCTACTTGTCAAACAAATAAAGGGCGAATTTTCCACAAAATACGTCATTTTGAAAGGAAAGGAAACGATTGCCACGATTCAAAAAAAGAGGAGGTTTCCACTTCTCTTTCATGAACAATATTATATAAAAGAATTTTCCTGGAAGTCCTATGGAAACATCCAAAAAAGACTGTATCAAGTCAGACGATTTCACGAGTTAATCTTTACCATGAAACCCGTCACGTTGAACTTTGGAGAAGTTTTTTCCTTGAATGTGGCAGACAAAGAGAACATTCCTTATGCCATTTGTTTGGCCTATATTTTAGATAATTGGGGATTCTCAACGAAGGCAAAAACCGAGAGTCTCACACGTAAAGGTGCAATTGAAAATGCGTGTTACTTTGAAAACAACTCCTAAAACTCTAAGTGTAGTTTTATCGATTCCTAAGCTTTTAGCTGGGGTTGAAAACAGCCCAAACATAAAACAACACCCCTCACTTTTATGAGGGGTGAATTTATTAATCAATGCCAATCTCAAG
>JAITHN010000108.1 GCA_031279745.1 Streptococcaceae bacterium | reverse complement strand
TCAAGCAATGGTTTGACGATGACTAAGATCGCACTCCCACCCAGGAACAAGAACTGAGCTTGCAACTGAAAGACTTTCGTATAAAAAGCGCTACGCTCTTCTTTCGTATATTCTTCATATGCAGAAATCTGCCACGCTTGGGAGAAAATATTGACGAACATTGTCATAATCGCTGGAATTTTATTTGCAACAGCGAAAATCCCATTTGCCCCTGCGCCTATAAATAGAAGGATGAAATAACGCGTGGAACCATTAATGAGCCACCACATAATCCCATTCGGTATAAGGGGAGTGGAGAATTTTAAGAGCTCTTTTAACGTTTCCTTTGAAAGAAATTTTAATGAAAAGTGCTTCTTCAAATTGATTACAGCACCCATATAAAGAGTGGATGCAATAAATGCACCTAAGAAAGAGAGTAAGTATCCACTCGTACCCATCTTTAAATTCACGAGAAGGAGAACGTTCAATCCTGCTGCAATAATGGTCATCAAAATTCCATTGAACGCAAACTCCTTTACTTTGCCAATCGCGCGGGCGAACTGAGTAAAGTGCTCAGAAACAGGCTGAACTAATAGGAAAAGCAAGAAATACACTTCCATCCCTTCATATGCATGGAAAATTTTTAAAATAAGATAGACAATCCCTGCCGAAAGAATAGACATGAGAAGGACGAACAGGGTGGAAGTCGTAAACGTCTTCTTCACTTCGGTTTCATCCTTAATATCTCTTAAAACAAAACGCATGACCGCTTGAGAAATAGAGAGTGTCGCTAAGGGCAACAATAGGGACATGGTCGTTTGAAGTAAATCAACATCCCCGTAATCTTTCGTCGTGAGTGTGTAGGTGTAAAGCGGAACCATCAAAAGTGCGATGAGTTTGCTTCCCAAATTTCCAATCGTAAAAATTAGAGTGTTACTCGCTAATTTTTTGTATTTATTTTCTGTCATCTTTTCTCCTAGCTGAGTAACTGAACAAAGTTTCTATAAAATTCAGGAACATCCCAAGCCTTTGTCCATTCTTTATTTATTTCTCGCATGATTTTCCGTTTCTCAGCATCTTCTGAAAGCTTTTGCATTTCTTCTGCAAGCTGCACCACCCAGTCGCCTTTTCTTTCAATGATGATACTGCCATTTTCTGGAGCATATTCAGGAATTCCACCAGAATCTGTGGTAATCAACGGGCTTCCAGAGCTTAACGCCTCTATCACTGTTAAAGGTGCGGGATCTTCCCAGATGCTTGGAAGAACTGTGAAATCCGCAGCAGCGTAGACATCTCCTAGTTCTTTATGTGGGATGAATCCTGTAAAAATAACCTTATCCCCCAAATCACTCGCCAATTCTCTCAGTTCCACTTCATATTCACTTAGCATGTCACTATCAAAGAAGTAGCCGCCTATGATTAAAAGTTTCGCCTGCTGAATTTTCGCAATTTTGAAGGCTTGGAGAAGTTCACGAATCCCTTTTTCCTCGTCCATTCTTCCAGCAAATAAAATCATTTGCTCACCCTCTGCAATCCCATATTTCGCTCTCAACTCATGTCTTTCATCACTAGTGATTTCTCCATTGAAGATGTTGCGGTCGACTACATTTCTTAAGACACTAAATGATTCTTCTTTCAGCGCTGGAAATCTTTCTTTCAAAGTTTGATTGATATATTTGCTCACGCCTAGCACTTGCGAAGTTTCTTGGATGACGTCTCCGTATCCGAAATCATTTGTCACGAGATTGTGAAGGTGAAGAACCACTCTCCCTTTGTATTTCTCACGATTTCCATATTTCGCAATCACACGATAGAGCGTGGCGTTGTTTTCAAGCACCACCTTATCAAAGGAAGAGGTTGCCAGAGCTTTCCCTACCTTCCCTTGAAAATGCAAACGTTGCAGAATATATCGATAGCTCAAATGCTTTTTCTTCTTCAAGATATTTTTGGCTAAAAAATAAACGACGCGGTCCATTGCTTGAATCAATCCAGGAGTCTTTACAAATTCTACCTTTGTATGTTGATACGTGGAAGCCATCTTTTCCGCGTTTTCTTCAAAGGAAGAATAGACGGTCAAATCAAGAGCACCCAGCGCCTCATTTTGTTGGACGAGGTATTCATCGAGCGCTTCAACGGCTCCTCCTTTTGTCGCTGGAACTGGAAGATAACCACTCGTTACGATTGCGATTTTTCTCATTATAAATCCTTTATTAGCCTTTCGTATATATTTTCAAGTTTCTCTGCTTCTTTTTGGATGGAATATCCTGCTTCTTCAATCTCTTTCTTATACGTCTTTCGTTCCCCATTTGTTTCAGCAAGCAACTGTTGCGCTACCTCCGCCCATGCTCTTGGAGTCAATTCTAGAGAAAGCGAGCGAATGAACGGAGTCATTTGAACTTCATCCGGTACATTGTCACTCTTTAAAACGGGCAACCCTGAAACTTGCGCTTCGACTGCGACCATTCCTAACCCTTCATAATTACTTGGAAAGATAAACATGTCCATCGCTTGAAAATAATCTTCTACTCGTTCCGTATTTTGCACGATGAGCAAATCCTCTTTTACGAAGAGGTCATCTGCTAAATGGATCAATTCCTTTTCCAACGGCCCGTTTCCTATGATTAAACATTTGGCATTTGGCTGAATGCGTTTAGCTTCAGCAAAGATCTTTAACAAAAATACTTGATTCTTTTGCCAAACCATTCGTCCAACGTTTCCAAAAAGAAGGGTGCCGTCCTCCACGCCAAGCGCCTTACGTATTTTTTGTCTCGCCTCATCATTATAGACAAAGCGATCAGGGTCAATCCCGTTTCGCAAGATGATCAAGGGCACTTTATCGCCAAAAAGCCACCGCCCTGCATATTCCGTTGGCGCCATATAGTGAGTTGGATACCTCTTCGCAAAAAGTCGGAGCGTCCACTTCATCAAATTTTTCTTCCATTCGCCTTTCGCAGCTGTGGAATGGTTATGGGCAATACGAATCGGAATACCCGCTTTTTTTGCCACTTGTAGTGGGAGAACGCTCAATGTATTGATATGCGAATGAACAATTTGATAATTTTGTTCGGAGAACAAACGCATCAAGTCTTTTTGATAGCTTCCTATTTTTTGGTAGCCGGAGACTTTGAAAATCCGCCCTCCATTTGACAAGATTTCCTTTTCTGGAATATCCGTTGAATCGTCGTCTACAATAAAGTCAAATTGAATTTTCGAATGGTCGAGATTCGTAAAATAGTTCATTACGACCTGCTCGACTCCGCCGCCAATCATTTTTCCAACAATATGCGCGACGCGTATTGGTTCTTTTTGCATGTTCTCCCTGCTTTCTCTTATAAGAAATCGACAAATCGACTTCTGAATTTTAAGTGTAGATGGCTACCAAAGAGCAGGATCAAAAATACGACGAGCCAGAACATGATGCTGAGAGTTGGCTTCTCATAGAACCACGTCCCTCCGATAAAACTATCTCTCATCCCGCTTGTTAAATAGTACATGGGGTTTAGCTCTAATATTTTCAATAGAGCATCTCCCCCGCCGCCAATATCTTTCAAACCTCGAATGTCTACAATCGTTCCTGAAAAATAGAACAGAATTCTAAATACCGCTTGAAGTAGTAAGTGATAGTCCCTAACGAGCATACTCACCGTAGAGTTTAAGATACCAAACGCGATTAAAAACATGAACGTTGCAAAGAAGTAATAGAAAAACTGAAGCCAATAGATACTCACCCCAATCCCGTTTGAAAACATGATGACCAAACTGAGGATGATCATGGGAAAGAAAGTCGTTAAATTACTTACAACT
>JAITHN010000046.1 GCA_031279745.1 Streptococcaceae bacterium | reverse complement strand
ACTTCTAAACGTGCTTTCTTCGCTTGAACAAGAGCTTCACGTAAAATTTGTTCGTTGATTCCTTTAATCTTGATATCCATTTGAAGAGCAGTGATTCCTTCGGAAGTTCCCGCTACTTTAAAGTCCATATCTCCGAAGTGATCTTCAAGCCCTTGAATATCTGTAAGAATCGTGTAGTTTGCTCCATCACTGACTAGCCCCATTGCAATTCCTCCAACAGGCGCTTTAATTGGCACCCCACCTGCCATCAAGGCAAGGGTTCCTGCAGATAGACTAGCCTGTGAAGAAGAACCGTTAGACTCTAAAACTTCTGCAACGAGACGAATCGCATATGGAAATTCTTCAATGCTTGGAAGCACACGTTCTAAAGCTCTTTCACCTAGTGCCCCATGCCCTACTTCACGACGACCAGGAGCACCATATCTTCCAGTTTCCCCAACAGAGTATTGCGGGAAGTTGTAGTGATGCAAGAAACGTTTGTCGTATTTATCATCTAAGCCATCAATCATTTGTCCTTCTGACAAGGGAGCAAGCGTAAGGATAGAGAGCGCTTGCGTTTGCCCGCGTGTAAACAAACCAGAACCATGTACGCGTGGTAAAAAGTCGATTTTGCTTTCTAACGGACGGATTTCATCAACTTTACGTCCATCAGGGCGAACTTTATCAACAGTAATAAGACGACGAACTTCCGCATGTTCCATTTGTTCAAGAATTTCATGCACTTCTCGCATTTTACGAACTTTGTCTTCATCTTCAGCAAATTTCTCTTCGTAGTATGCAACGACTTCGTCTTTGACTTCTTCTGTTCTTGCTTCACGTGCCTTTTTCTCTTCAACTTGAACTGCCGTAGCCAATTTTGAATAAAATGAGTCATTAATTTCTTTAGACAACTCTTCATTCACAATCAATAATTCAACTTCTGCTTTTTCTTTTCCGACAGCTTGACGAATTTCTTCTTGGAATCTGTTCAATTCTTTAATGGCGTCATGCCCAAACATGAGCGCTCCTAACATGATCTCTTCTGAAAGCTGATCTGCTCCACTCTCAACCATGTTAATCGCTTCGATCGTTCCTGCCACAGATAAGTCTAAAACAGATTTTTCTTTCTGTTCTTTCGTAGGCATAAGGACGTATTCTCCGTCAACATATCCAACATCAACACCAGCAATCGGACCTTCAAAAGGAATGTCACTAATCGTTAATGCTAAACTTGAGGCAAACATTGCCGTCATCTGTGGAGAATTGTCTGGCTCATAGCTCAATACGGTATTGATGACTTGAATTTCATTTCTAAATCCTTCCGCAAACATCGGGCGGATAGGACGGTCTATCAAACGTGCAGTTAGTGTTTCTTGAGTTGAAGGACGACTTTCACGTTTTAAGAATCCACCAGGAATCTTTCCTGCTGCATACATTTTCTCTGTGTAGTTTACCGTCAATGGAAAGAATCCTGCATCAATCGGTTTCTTGTTCATAACCGCCGCTGTGAGAACTGTTGTGTCTCCAAATCTTACAACTACAGAGCCATTTGCTTGTTTTGCGACTTCCCCAATTTCAACAACTAGCTTACGCCCTGCTAAAACTGTTTCAAATACTTGTTTACTCATTTTCTACCTCTTTTTTTTATTATGCACCAACTAAGCAAAGGACAATGGATATATTTTATCCACTCTACTTTGATTAGTTGAGGATACACATTGTGTATTTTACAACAATTTCCCGAATAATGCGATGCTTACGCGCAAAACTCCTCCAAACTGCATATATGTGTCATTCCACACTCGTTAGCTTTTCAAAAACCTGAAAACTCCCCCAAACCACTTTGGAGGAGTTACGTTACATCGTTATGTTGCTAGAGTTACATCCGTTATCTTAGTTGGACAACGTGCTACTCGGTTGGCGGGATCATCCCCTTTTTCCTATTCCAGAAATAGATTCCAAAAGAAAAACCTAGGAGCACTATAATGCCTGGGAGGATAAGCACTCCTCCGAGAGCATTCGTTGAATTATTCTTTTTAAACTCAATAGCATCATCTTCGCTCGTGACATTTGTCGTATATTTTTCAATGATTTCATCTAATTTTCCGTTTTCTTCAATTCTTTCTAAACCATCGTTGAACTTTTCAAGAAGCGCACTATCTTCCGCTTTTTTTACAATCATTGCGATGGGGAGTTCGTGAAGATCAGGGGAAATCGCTCGAATCTGCTTTCCATGAGCTTTGGAATAAGAGAGTTCCATTGCATTTGTATAAACCGCATCTAATCTTCCATCCTCAAGTTGTCGATAGAGTTCCTCATTTGACTTGAGAATCACTTGTTTGTTCTTCTCAAAAAATTCTTTGTCTTTTGTTTTTAAAAAAACTTCATTGACTGTTCCTTCGACCACACCAATGGTTTTCCCCTTAAAATCAGCTAAATTACGAAGATCTGAGTTGTCCATCACAGCAAGTTGTGTTCCATCTAAATAATAACTATCGGAAAAATCAAACACTTTCTTGCGTTCATCCGTCATGTAAATATTATTCAATATGGCATCCGTTTTTCCATTCTGCAAATCTTCCAACATTTTATAAAAATCATCATAATACTCAAATTTATATTGAAAATGCGTTAGATTGGATATTTCTTTCAGAATTTCAACATCAACGCCTGTAAATACTCCCCTATCGTTCGTAAACTCATAAGGAACGGAGTTTTTTTCTATGCCAAAAAGATAAACCTTCTCATCCGCAAACACGGGAAAACTGAGAAAACTTGCAAGGATCAAAGGGAGTATTCCTAAAAACATTCTTTTTCTCAACTTGATACCTCTTTCCTTTTTAAAAGCAGAATGACGATTGCTGTTCCGCAACTTAGGAAGAGCAGAAATACAATGATTGCACTTATGCTTATCGTCATGCCCCCTCCATTCATTACAATCAGCCTTGTTGTAAGTCCATCAGTCTTCGTCAGAAATGCCCAGTCTCGGTAGGGACCTTCAGTAATGGCGAGCGTTATTAACTTGTTGGTATTTGTTTCTCTAGTCTTGGGAATATAAAGCTCATTTAAACCCGAATACGAGAAAAAATCTGCTTTAAAGGGAATCATTTTCTCGTCAGTTCTATACGTTTTCTCATTTTTGTCTTCAACAAGGACATAATCTCCCTCGCCAATCCCAAAAATATTTAACCTTCCCTCTTTGCTCGTTTTTGCCAAAGCTTTCTTCTCTAAGCAAGGAGCATAGAATCCTGAATTCCCAGTTGATTGAAGGAAGATCTCTTCTCCTAGAACGGGGGCTTTCTCAGTTCCTTGGTTCTTATATAGATGAAATGAGATGGCTTTTTTTAAGACGTCCTTAGTTGATGCATCAACCAATAAAAACTTTTCTCCACAACTTGTAATATCACGTGATTGCCCACGTTCTATCCATGGTTTCATTCCTTTTCGCTTAATTTCAATATATCCATCTAAGTGCGCAAAAGATTCAATTCCAATTTCTTTAGTTATCTCCGCTGTAAAAAGAAACTGGAATGTTTTTCCAAGCAACCTTTCCTTGAAGTAAGGTAAATCGAGCGACTCCAGTCTAAATGCATCTCCTGATTTCACTTTTGAAACATCAATTTTGGGGTCTTTATATATAATTTCACCATCTTTAAACAAGAAATCCTTCGCGCTTACAAAATCACTTTTATATTTGTGATCGAGCAATTTATGAACGCCGAACATCATCTCTTGTTCCGTTTGCTTTTCCCCTACCACTCCTTTGAAATAGACGGATTCTATTTTGAGTCCAACACTTGGATTGGCATAGAAGGAGAGCGGCCCAGTGAAACTTGGATCTTCTCCTAATTCTTTTGGCAGTGTAACTGAAAATAAATACGTTGCCTTGTCACCAACGCTAGTTTTAAATTCTGGTGAGGACTCTATATGATCTGTTGAATCCGACAACGCTTCCGTACCATAAGAAATAATCTCAGACTTTATTTCGCCCACTCGGTTTTCAACTTCTAGAAGGGAAATATTAATATTACTTGGTGCTTCATCCAATCTTCTCGCATAAAGGTGAATTGCATCGCTCATTCCATCTTCTTCTACAAAAGGAAGATGGATTAAAATTGGCGGTGTTTTATTTGATGCTCCATTATCTTTTATCAAGTAGAGGGAATCAACTTCCTTTCCCTCGAACTTCGACTTTAAAGGAAGATTCAAAAAATACGAAATCTTTTCTTGAGCATCCATCACCGCCGTCCAATTTTGACTCGCCGAACTTATCTTTCCACTATCATTGATTTTTGGATTTTTGTTCGTCCAGTCAAATCCTTTCAAGATTCTTGTATGAATGATCGATGAACTTAGTTCATTTTCGCTTTTCAAAATGGAATGATAAATAGAGGTGATGTTATAACACTCAATGGACATCTTCTTCAATTCGCTTTGATTGAAATTATTCAAATGCAGTGTTACGTTGATTGTTCCAGCCTTTGGAGCAGGAAGACTTTTCATTTCCGATTTCTGTATTTCTACATTCCCGTCCACAACTTCTGAAAGAGCTTTTCTCTGTTGCGCCAACATGCTCACTGTAAAAAGCAATAAGGTCATAAAAATGATTGTTATTTTTTTCATAGATGCGTCCTTTTCATTAATATCTTAATTTTACATTAAAAAAGGATTGAAATGTAAAAAAACCAAGCATTTCTGCTTGGTTACTCTCATTCTTCTATGTTTTTGCGAATCGCTCACTTACCTGCTTTGCGTTCCTATTCCCCTAAATAAGGATATCCAAAATGCTCAAAGGCTAGCGGCGTGGCCATTCTCCCGTTTTTGGTTCTCTTCAAAAATCCTTTTTGAATCAGATAAGGTTCATACATATCTTCAACTGTTTCCGTATCCTCCGAAATATTGACCGCAAGCGTTGAAAGTCCGACCGGTCCCCCTTGGTAAAGTTCAATCATCGTCTTTAATATGGTTTGATCGACCAAGTCTAGCCCCTCATCATCTACTTCGAGCATCTTGAGAGCAGAGGAAGCAATCTCTTTTGTAATCACTCCATCACTTTTCACATCGGCAAAATCTCGAACTCGTTTTAAAAGACGATTGGCAATCCTTGGGGTTCCACGGCTTCTTCTCGCAATTTCAAAGGCACCTGATTCCTTAATTTCACAATTGAAAATCTCACTGCTGCGAAGAACGATTTCCTCTAAATCTTTTGTTTCGTAATACTCCATATGCAAGTGAATTCCAAAACGATCTCGCATGGGAGCGGACAACATCCCCGCACGAGTCGTTGCACCAATCAATGTAAACGGTGGAAGAGGGAAGTGAACAGCATGAGCTGTTGGCCCTGTTCCAACCATAATATCCACGTAAAAATCTTCCATCGCAGAATACAGCATTTCTTCTGCCACTCTAGGCAGACGGTGGATTTCATCGATGAATATTACATCTCCCGCTTCTAATTCATTGAGTATCGCAACAAGATCGCCTGGTTTTTCTATGGCAGGTCCACTTGTTTGCTTAATATTCACACCTAATTCCTGCGCGATAACAAACGCCATTGTCGTTTTTCCAAGTCCAGGAGGTCCAAAAAGAAGAACGTGATCCAACGCTTCTTCTCTCTTTTTACTCGCCTGAATATAAATAGAAATCTTCTCTTTTACTTTGTCTTGCCCGATATATTCTTCTAAAAGTTGGGGCCGAAGCGATCGTTCAATGGCGTTCTCTCCATTTTTTTCATCTGGATCTAAAATTCTTTCTTCATCCATTTTCTACCTCTTGCTTGTTAATAATTTCAGCGCCTTTCGTATATAGCCATCCGTTGTTAAAGATTCCCCAGTTAGTTCTTTTTTCAATTTCTTCAAGTCTTTCTCCGCATATCCTAATGTTTTCAGTGCCTGTAGTGCATCTTCTAGTTCCCCTGATTCAATCTCAGGTTGAGGAACTCCTGAATTGGAGAATTCTTTGGCTAATTTATCTTGCAAATCTAATACCATCTGCTGTGCGGTTTTCTTTCCTACACCGGGGAACTTCGTTAAATAGGTGATGTCCGCATTTTGAATGGCAGTTAACAATCCTAGATGGTCTTCTGGAGCCAAAATCGCCAAAGCGCTTTTAGGTCCAATCCCTGAAACATTGATGAGTCTCTCGAATATTGCTTTTTCAGATTCATCCATAAATCCGTAGAGCATTTGAGCATCCTCTCTAACCACTTGATGAAGGAAGACCTTTCTCTCCTGATCCACATACCCTGAAAATCGATACGGATTGGCTACATAGAGCTTGTAGCCCAACCCATCTCGCTCAATCACAATATAGGATGGAGAAATCAAACTTATTTTCCCAATTATATACTCAAACATTTACTCACCCAACCATCCATATTTTTTACAAGCGTTATATACACCGTCTTCTTTCACGCTTGTTGTTACATAATCCGCAATTGCCTTCAACTTTTCATTTCCATTTCCCAAAGCGATACTAAAAGAAACTTCTTGAAACATTTCCATGTCATTCTCTTCATCTCCAAAAGCGATTGCCTCTTCTGCGGTCAAGTTCTCAGCGTTCAGCAAATGTCGAATCCCAATCGCTTTCGTGACATTTCTTTTCTTTATATCATATTCATGCATTCCAACACGAACCGCATGTATCTCACCAGTGTCAATTCCTTCTGGAAACTCATCCGTCTCGATCACCACAATCTGTATGACCTTTTCCGGATATCCACTCCCTTCCCACGTCACAATCTCGAAACTTCCATCTCCTACAGCGACATTTCCCTTATTGAGTTGAAAGATTACATCTTTCGTTTCGAGAATAAAGGTTTTCTTCTTTTTCAAAAGAAGTTGAGCGATTCTGTCGACTTCTGCTTCAGAGAGATAACTTTCCCAAATGACCTCTCCTTTAAAAACGACTACCGCTCCATTACTTGAGACCACACTGTTCATCTTTAATTCTTCCATGAGGTCCTTTACCATTCCAACACTTCTTCCCGTTGCCAAAACAGGATTTATCCCATTTTCCCTTAGTTGGGTTAGTGCTAATTTTGCACTCTCTGGAATTCTATCTACAACTTTAGGTTCATGGAGCATGGTATTATCCGCTAACGTTCCATCAATATCAAAAAAAGCAACCTTCTTATTCATACTTCCTCCATACATTCATCTAGACTTTGCACAGCATTTTCCACAGTTCTGTGGAAAACTATTTGAAATTTTCGTGTGGATCTTGAATCCTCTTAAAGAACCGCTCCATTTCATAGTTTGAAAAATGAATGAGTACTGGTCGACCGTGAGGACAGTTGTACGGGTTTTTACACTTTTCCAAGTCCTTTAACAACTGTCTTGCCTGCAGTTCGCTTAGATGATGGTTGGCTTTGATTGAACGTTTACAGCTCATCATGATGGCAGTTTCTTCACGGAATTTTTTCACACTCACCTGTCCAGTGGCTAGAAACATATCCATCAATTCACGAAGGACATTCTCTTCTTTCCCCTGCCGTATCCATGTTGGATGTGTTCGAACAATAAGATGATGTTGCCCATATTCCTCGATTTCAACACCAACAGTGGCTAATAATTCCCTGTTCTCTAAGATTCTAATTCGATCACTCAATGAATATTCGAAAATTATCGGAATCAAAAGGTCCTGCATGTTATTCCCTACATTCCCAATTTCTTCTCTGTAATATTCATATTTTATTCGCTCCTGTGCGGCATGTTGATCAACAACATATAATCCTTGTCTCGTTGAGGCAAAGAGATACGTTCCATGCATTTGCCCAAAATAATCCAGTGTCGGAAAAGCACTGACTTCTTCCTCTTTTTGAAGATTTTCCCATATTTTTTCTATTTCCACCTTGGAACGTTGACGGTTGGCAAAGTCAAAGTCAGGATGGTTTTTTAACTCATTTTCACAATCCGCAAGTTCTGTGTCTCTATCTGGTGTGTATTCTGCAAGTTCACTGTCCACCGTTGAAGAACTCTCCGTAATTTCAGCACTTAGACGTTCTTCGCTGTCTGATAGCGGTTTTTCACGCAATTCAGAACGGATAGGATTCCCCTCTTTTAAAGGCGCGTTTTCTTTTATATAAAAGACACCTTTTTCCACATCAAATCCCACATCTTCGCCAGGTGAACTAGCAATTGGTTTATTCTTTTTTTCAAATAAACTTGGAGTTTCTATCATGCTGTCTTCAAGGGAAAGCTGCTCTACTTCTTTCCTTGTTGTCTCATTTCTACGCCCAGTATTCGACACCTCTGGAATTAAGACTTTTTTCTGAAATGCAACTTGAATCAATCGTGTAATCAATCCCATCAGCTCGCGTTCATTGGATAGTCGAACTTCTTGCTTCGTTGGATGCACGTTCACATCAATTAATAGAGGGTCCAGTTCGATATGAAGAACGGCAATCGGGAAACGGCCGCCCATTAATTTACTTCCATAGCCAGAAGCAATCGCCTTATTCAACAAGTAATTTTTCACATATCGTCCATTGATGATGAGGGAAATGTAATTCCGGTTACTTCTCGTATCCTCTGGAAGGCTTACAAATCCGTGAACCTTATAGTCAAAATCCTCACCTGTGATCTCAACCATTTTACTAGCCGTTTGATGCCCGTATACCCCTGCAATCGCAACTTTCAAACTTCCATTCCCGTGAGTCGAAATCAGATTTTGCCCCTCATGAGTTAATGAAAATGAGATCTCTGGATGACTAAGTGCAATTCGATTTAAAATATCTGTAATTTTGGAGAGCTCTGTTGGCAAGCTGCGAACATATTTCAAACGAGCAGGTGTATTAAAGAAGAGATTTTTAACCGTGATTTTTGTCCCTTTTCTCAGTGGAGCAGGTTCAAATACAACTTCCTCCCCACCTTTCAATACGAGACGACTTCCTTCCTCATCCTCCTCGTTTGCTGAAAGGATCTCAAGTTCTGAAACGCTCGCAATGCTTGGAAGTGCCTCACCTCGAAACCCGAGAGTTTGAATGCGAAATAAATCATTCACATCTCTTATTTTACTTGTCGCATGACGCTTAAACGCCAGACGAATCTCATCTTTTCGAATTCCTTCTCCGTTATCGACAACTTGAATTTCACGCATTCCACTTTCCTCAAGTCGAACAGCGATTTCACTAGCACCCGCATCTATTGCATTTTCAACAAGCTCTTTGACTACGCTCGCAGGTCTTTCAACAACTTCCCCAGCAGCGATTTTATTTGCCAAGGCAGTTGTAAGTTCTTGAATATGCCCCATCTTTTCTCCTACTCAGTCGATTCTATTCTCACAATTTCCTTTGTATTTCATACAGTTGATTCAATGCCTCTAAGGGCGTCATTTCTGAAAGATTTAGCGCCCGAATTTTCTCTTCAACCTCACTTGTCACTTGCCCCCGCTCAGAAAATAAATCCATCTGTCCTCCAGTTTGAGTCGCTTCTTTAAGCACGGGTTCTTTTTGATTTTCTAATTGAGTCAAAATGCTTTTGGCTCTTTCAAGCAGCTCAGTTGGCAGGCCAGCGATCTTTGCCACATGAATCCCATAACTCTTATCGGCCGCACCTTCCATAATCTTGTGAAGGAAATGCAATACACCTTCTCTTTCCACCGCGCCTACGTGAATGTTTTTCAATCCTTGCAATTCCTCGCTTAAGCGAGTCAATTCGTGATAATGTGTTGAAAAAATCGTCTTCGCCTTCAAATGCTTGTGGATGTACTCCAGGATGGATTGAGCCAATGCCATTCCATCATAGGTTGCCGTTCCTCGTCCCAATTCATCAAAAAGGATTAAACTTCTATCCGTTGCATGTCTTAATGCAAGATTGGCTTCCATCATCTCCACCATAAAAGTAGACTGCCCGCTGATTAAGTCGTCGCTTGCACCAATTCTGGTGAAAATCCGGTCAAATATTGGCAGCTCTGCCTTATCTGCTGGAATAAAGCTCCCAATCTGCGACATAATCGCCGTTAAAGCAAGTTGACGCATGTAGGTTGATTTCCCGCTCATGTTCGGACCTGTAATAAGCAATATCGAAGTTTCTTCATCCATCTTAACTGAATTCTGAATGTATTCGTTTGCCCCTAGCACTTTTTCAACCACAGGATGGCGTCCGTTTTCTATCTGAACCACTTTCTTATTCTTGGATATTTTCGGCCTTGTATAGTGATTGTTTTCCGCTACTGTTGCAAAAGAAAGCAGAACATCAAGTGTCGCAATGCTATTCGCCGTTCTCTTTAATTTATGAATATAGGTTTCTACGGTTTTTCGGATTTCTAGAAAGAGCTCGTATTCTAATTGTACACTCTTCTGGGTGGAGTCTAAAATAAGTCTCTCTACTTTTTGCAGTTCTTCCGTTCCATATCTCTCGGCATTTTTTAGCGTTGCTTTTCTATAAAAGTGCCCATCATCCGGCATTTGAGACAAGTTTGAGTTGGTCACATGGAAGTAATAGCCATCTTTCCGATTATAATCGATGCGAAGCGTCTTGATTCCTGTT
>JAITHN010000001.1 GCA_031279745.1 Streptococcaceae bacterium | reverse complement strand
AAAATGATTTAGAAGAAATTTTGGATGATCTTCTTCCTAGAATGAACCTCAAAAAGGGAGATCTTTTTGTGGTAGGACTTTCGAGTAGTGAAGTTGCAGGCGGGGTGATTGGTAAATCTTCTTCAAAGGAAGTGGGAGAAATTGTTATTTCTACTATTTTTGAGAAGTTAACGCAATCAGGCATTCACCTTGCTACGCAAGGTTGCGAACATTTAAACCGTGCGTTAGTCGTTGAAAGAGGAGTTGCAGAGCGTCTGAACCTAGAGATTGTTGATGTCGTTCCACATCTCCATGCTGGAGGAAGCGGACAAGTTGCAACTTGGGAAATCATGGAAGATCCGGTTGAAGTAGAACATATCGTGGCGAAAGCGGGAATTGATATTGGAGATACTTCTATTGGGATGCATGTGAAACACGTGCAGATTCCTCTCAGACCAATTCGAAGAGAGCTTGGCGGTGCGCATGTCACAGCACTTACGAGCCGCCCTAAGAAAATTGGCGGGGAAAGAGCAAAATATACATGGGAGAATTAGATGAAAACAGGTGTAAAAATCTATTTGGTAGCTATGGGTTTCATAATTATCGGAGTTATTCTTCCTTATTTATCGTTTTTGCCGTTTGAAACAAAAACATTAAACAATGTAGGATTTGGGCTTGTGATTCTTGCCGTCATCATCTTGGGGAAAGAATGGTGGACGAAAGGAATGCCTAGTGAGAAAAACTCTGTTGACAAATAAGTTTTCTCTACGTTAAGATATTCGTAATATTCATGCAAAAAAAGAGGAGTAAATTTTTCCGCATCTTTAGAGAGCAAGTGCTTGGTGAAAACTTGTGATGGCGAAAAATCGAATGGACTTTTAGCATTGTCGTCGATATGTAGACGATGACGTTCCTCACGTTACGAGGTTTGAGGAAAATATTGTATTTAATGTTTTCAATCTTGAGATGGCACCGTGAAGTTTCGCTCTCAGACAATTTGTCTGGGAGCTTTTTTTGAAAGGAGAATGAAATGACGAAAAAAGTAGTTTTAACAGGAGATAGACCCACAGGGAAATTGCATATTGGGCACTATGTAGGAAGCTTAAAAAATCGTGTATTGCTTCAGAACAGCGAGAAGTATAAGATGTTGATTTTCTTGGCGGATCAACAAGCTTTAACCGATCACGCCAAAAACCCAGAGTTAATTCGTGAAAGCGTGCTTGAAGTAACTTTGGATTATTTGGCAGCTGGACTAGACCCAAATAATAGTACATTATTTATTCAATCTCAGATTCCTGAAATTTCAGAATTAACCATGTATTATCTAAATCTTGTTAGCGTGGCAAGACTTCATCGTAATCCAACAGTAAAATCAGAGATTGAGCAAAAAGGTTTTGGCGAAGGAGTTCCGGCAGGATTTTTTGTCTATCCTGTAAGTCAGGCTGCGGACATCACAGCATTTAAGGCGAACTATGTGCCGGTTGGAGTTGATCAAAAACCGATGATTGAGCAAACGAGAGAGATTGCGCGTTCATTCAACCATACCTATGGGAAAGAAGTGTTGGTCGAACCTGAAGGTATCTATCCTGAAAACGAAAAGGCAGGTCGCCTGCCAGGTTTGGATGGAAGCGCCAAGATGAGTAAGTCAATGAATAATGGCATCTATCTTGCAGATGACAGTGATACGGTAAGAAAAAAAGTCATGAGTATGTATACTGATCCCAATCACATTCGTGTGGAAGATCCAGGGCAGCTTGAAGGGAATATGGTATTCCATTATCTAGATGTCTTTGGAAAGCCTGAACATCAGTCAAGAATTGATGAAATGAAAGCACAGTATCAAGCGGGTGGATTAGGAGATGTTGCAACGAAGCGTTATCTTCTTGAAGTTTTAGAAGCTGAGCTTTCTCCTATTCGTGAAAGAAGGTTGGAATTTGCCAAAGATATGGGAGAAGTGGAAAACATCCTTAAAAAAGGATGCTTAGAAGCCAGAAAAATTGCAGCAAATACTCTAGATGAAGTGAAAAGCGCAATGGGAATTCACTATTTTAAATAAACAAAAAACGGAATCGCATATTATAGCGATTCCATTTTGTTTCATTATTTTTCGTCGAAAACGACGATGGCTTTTACTTCTTCACCCATAATTGAGCTTGTTTTTTCATGAGAAATACTCACGATATGCACGCTGTTGTCGTTTGCGTAGGTTTCCACCTGATCTTTAAGTTCGATAAGAGAAGTGGATTGAAAAATTTCGATTTTTTGACTCATAATTCCTCCATTCTACCAATATCCTTGGTTTACATGACCTTTCAATGCTGCATACATTTCCTTTGTTGCTGACTTAAGAGGTTTTGTATCGACTAAATCACCTTGAACAATCACTCTTCGGATGGCTCCAGGGTCATTACATGTGACAAGCGTAATGATTTTTCTTCCGGGTATATCGTCCAAAACTTCGACATGGTCAGGCGTTACCCGCCTGACTGAAGTGGTTTTATACTGATAGACCTTTTTCAAGTCCGTGATGAAGATCATTTGCCCTTTTACCGCTTTTTGAAGAGGAGAAAACAGTAAGGTAGGATCATCTACACGGTGAGAAGCAAGCGAGTAATTTCCTTCGCCCATCTTTTCATCAGGTTTCATTGTTCCCGCTCCGTAAAGAAGTACGGTATTGCTAATTCCTCTAAAAATCGGAAGGTGCATTTTCAGATCAGGGATGGCGATTTGCCCAATAACATTCAAGTTGGCATTTTTAAACTGCGCACTAAGCACTGCTTCAGTTGAAACAGCATCGACTGCATCAAAATCGAATTCTCCACCGTGGTCATTTTTTTCAACTTGTTCAACGGTATAATGGGAAGCATCATACTTGCCAGAGTTCCAAGACATGATCATATAACGAATTTGTTGGTTGAAAATAAGTGCGATTCCGACTAGGAATAGAAGGAGTAACAGAAGATTGAGCAATTTACTGTGTTTTTTCTTTTTATTTTTTTTCTCCATAAAACCTCCATTAATCATTTATATTATCATAATTCTCGCATTTTTCAATAAAATTGAATTTTAACTAGAATTGTCATTTTTTGAGCGAATTCTTTCTCATTCCATTTATTTTCATTATAATATATTTATTAAGAATTCAAAAAAATAACGGGGGGATATTGTGAGAAAAATTACTTCACAGGAAATAGCAGAAATTGGGATTATTGCCGCAATTAGTTTTTTACTAAGTTACCTTCCACTTGATTTTTTCAATAAAGGATTGGATTTATCGGTAGGACTTGTTCCCTTGGCAATATTTTCGGTAAGACGAGGAGTTCGTGCAAGTTTTAGTGCGAGCATTGTTTGGGGGCTTCTTGCTCTGATTTTCAGAGGACTTCCAGGGGCTGTCAGCCCTATACAAGTCATTCTAGACTACCCGGTTGCATTTGCAATGGCAGGATTTTTCGGTTTATATTCAAGAGTCATTCGTTCGCAACTGAATAAAGGGATTACCCCTAAGTTGTCGTTAAAAGTGATACAACTAGCATTTATTGGTGTTTTTCCTCGATGGTTCTTCCACTTTTTAGCCGGTTGGTTTTTCTGGGGGAGTTATTTGCCAAAAGGGACGTCTCCAGTGATGAATTCCTTAGTATTGAATGGAACGAGCTTTATCGCAAACTTCGTGATGGTATCGATTCTACTCGTCATCATTATCCATATTGCTCCTAATCTATTTCGTGCACCAAGATGAGTTTGAAAACATTCTTATGGATTGTATGGCGTAAGCAGTTCGTGCAACGTCTAACTGCTTACGTTATACAAATTTTAAGGAAACGTAACGTTTCGAAAAATAAGCTAAAAGTATTGACGAGCATAGAAGAATGTGATAATCTAGTTGAGGTTATTTAATAACTGTACCGAAGACAGTAAGTGAGGAAACTCGTAAATCTTACCGAGGACACATTTTGTATATTACAAATGTCCCTTCATGTCTAGTTGTACATGGGGTTTTTTAATTCCATACAATAAATACGGAGGTGAAACAT
>JAITHN010000145.1 GCA_031279745.1 Streptococcaceae bacterium | reverse complement strand
AAATCAAGAATTTTTTTCCCTGCTCTCGTTTGGCGAATCTCCGCATCAAAAACATATCCTTCAAAAACAACAACATCCGTTGGGGAGTCCACGTCTTTCATTGGAGTGAGCGCCTCCATTTTTCCAATCGCTTTCCCAAGAAGAATTGGCGCATCTGACCCTTGAATCTTCTCTACAGCTTCTGCCTCACGCTTCTCTTTCTTTTCAATTTCCTTAGCAATCTCAAGATTTTTCTCCGTTTGCGCTCTTAAAAATTCATCACGTTTACTGGCTTGTTCTCCTGTTTCTCGAAATTCTCTTTCTAACGTTTTTTGTTCAAAATCAATTGCAGCTCGCTCTGCCTCTTCGCTGTCAAAGACGCCTTTTATCGTGAGATTTGGAAAACCAAAACGGTTGAATTCTGAAGTAAATAACGCCGCATAATCTTGATTGAAAAGGAGGGTGGCAGGTTCTGAAGAGAGACTGATTTCATAACTCTTTCCCTTCTTAACAGGCGTGAAGCCATTGATGGTCGTTCGCAAAATCGGGGAACGCTCACATATTCTCTCCTTAATCCATAGCCAATAATCGAAGAACTGATCTTCTGAATACAAGGCTTCTGTAAAGGAATAATCCACACTTATAATCCCTCTAAAACCATTTTGTAAACGTTGATCAAAACTTTTTACCCAATCAATTGGTAAAACTGTATCGTTTTTGAAAAAAAAATTCCAACGCTTGTGGTTATTATCAATTTCAACGCTTATCAATTCTAAATTTTCAATCGCGGGATTCGATTGTTCTTCCTCACTCATCTGAATTTGACCAAAGATTTGTGCTAAATAATTCAATTTTTCTGTCATAATCCCTCCTGATTGTTGGTTTTCATTTTAACATAAAATTCACTTCATGAATCGAGAGAATTTTGGGAAACAAAAAAGTCGGCACAGCCGACTTTACACGCATTATAATTCGTTCACGATAATCTTTTTCTTCATTTCATAAACTTCCGGCGCTGTACACAAGCCTAGGCTGAATGCAGTTGCCGTTCCACATGCACTTGCTGTGATCAAAGCAGTCTTTTCACTCTGAGACTGTGCCCATTCGTGAATGAACCCTGCAACCATAGAGTCTCCCGCTCCTACTGTGTTCTTCACTTCGCCCTTCACGCCCATCGCTCTATACGCTTTTTCACTTGAAACAAATACCGACCCATCTCCTCCTAATGAAACGATGACATTCTTCGCACCTGCCTCCAACAATCTTTTCGCAAGCGGCAAGACTTCTTCTGCTGTTTTTGCATCTGTATCAAACATGCGTTTAACTTCTTCCAAGTTTGGTTTCACAAGCAATGGCTCATATTGTAGGAAGTCGAAAAGTTTTTTTGAATCCACGTCAAGCACAAATTCAGCACCAAGTTCACGGACTTTATTGATAATTTGCGCATAGAAAGAGATTCCTAGACAGCGCGGCGCACTTCCAGCTAATACGACAATGTCCCCTGGTTGCAAACGATCAAAATTATCCATAAATTCCAAGACATCTCCGCCAAAGACTTGCGGACCTTCAGTATTGATTTCTGTAATGGTTTTTCCAACAAGTTTGATGTTGATGCGTGTATCTTCAGCAATTCTTGTGAAGAGCGTATTCACTCCTTCATCCTTTAAGGTATTGACAATATAGTCTCCAGTTGCCCCCCCGATAAATCCAGTTGCAACGTTGACCGTGCCAATTTCATTTAAGACGCGTGAAACCGTTAGTCCTTTTCCCCCAGGCTCTTTACGTTCCCCAACGGCTCTATTTGTTTGCCCTTTGGCGAATTTTTCTGTATCTAAATCTACGTATAAGTCAATACTTGGATTTAATGTTACGGTATAAATCATAGTGGCCTCCTATTCTTTATCTATATTTTAGCACAATGAAAATTTTCCTCAACGGCAATTCTTCTATTCGCTGCATCTTGTCGTGGAATAACTTTGATGTGTTGGTGTTTTGCGGATAAACCGTTGCTTTTGAAGGGTGGCTGGATCCCACATGGAAAATTAAATAACAACTGTGTTTTACATTTTTTTCTAATCCTGTTACAATACTGAAACTGCCCCTTTTTCAACTTGAACAAAGGGGGATATATTTATATGAACGGAGACACAAATGATGAAACGCATGCTCAAACTAAGTTTGCTTTTTACCTTAATGTTCACACCAGTAACAAACACGGTGGCGCTAACGGTAAACACTGCGGTCAAACAAAGTTCTACACAACAACAACCTTTACGTTATACAGGAAAACGAGTTCTCAAACTCGCACCTAAAGATAAATATGGACGCGCTGTCAATGCCCATATTCAGTTGAGTTATAAACAACAACCTAAAAAAGACCGTGAACCTACAATTAGCTACAATCCTGTTGGTTGGCATAATTATAATTTCTACTATAAAAAAGGAAACGCGACAAAGCGCGCGTGGCTGATGAACCGCGGGCATTTAGTCGGCTACCTTTTTTCCGGAGTGAACAGTGACGGGCGCAACCTCGTTCAAGAAACGGCTTATTTCAATGCTGGAAACTACTCTGGCACGAATTCTACGAACAAAAACTCCATGCTCTACTATGAAATGAAACTCGATCGTTGGTTGGAGACTCATAAAGGATGGAAGCTTGACTACCAAGTCACACCCATTTACAAAGGCTCTGAAAAAATGCCTCGTCAAATCCGTCTAGCTTATGTCGGATATACAAATAAAGGGAAAAAAGTAACGATTAAATTAAACTCTTCAAAAGAGAAAAAAGGAAATGGTGGGGCAACAGTTGTTACCTTAAACAACACTTCTCCAAACGCAAAAATCAACTATAAACTTGGAACTGCTGTGAATACGGTTAAAAAACTAACAGTTTCTAGCCCTTCTAAATCTACTTCAAAAACAAAAACCAATCCTTCCACATCAAACCGAAAAGTTTATGTGACGGGAAAAGGGACAGCGAAAGTTTATTGGTATGGAACAACATATATGCCAAAAAACACCAATAAAAAGAATGTGATTACGATGAAAGAGAAAGACGCCTATAAACTCGGAAAAAGACTTTCAAAAACAGAAAAAATCCATTAATCTATAAACCTTATGTACCTAAGCGGAGTTCAAACAGATGAGCTCCGCTTTATTCTGTTGTTCGGATATGCAGTCTTGCGAGTCAAACTCCTAGAATACTCAAAAAGACGACTTTGCCCCAGGCAAAGTCGTCTTGCAATATCTTTTTGTATCGTTCTTAGTATTGTTCTAAATATTGTTCCAATTCCCATTGTGAAACCGCTTGCGCATAGCTTCCCCATTCCAAACGTTTTGCTTCAATAAAGTTTGTCGTAATGTGTTCACCGAGTGCATTCACGACCACTTCATCTTCTTGCAAGTATTTCACCGCATTATGCAATGTGGATGGAAGATCTGTAATTCCTGCAGCTTTTCTTTCTTCTGCTGTCATCACATAAATGTTGTTTTCAACTGGTTTTGGAGCGACCAAGTTGTTTTTGATTCCGTCAAGTCCACATTGTAATAATACTGCTAATGCCAAGTATGGATTTGCAGTTGGGTCAACAGAGCGTAGTTCTAAACGAGTAGACAATCCACGTGATGCAGGTACGCGGATAAGTGGAGACCGGTTACGTCCAGCCCAAGCTACATAAACAGGCGCTTCGTATCCCGGAACCAAACGTTTATAAGAGTTCACTGTTGGGTTCATAATTGCAGTATAGTTGCGTGCATGTTTAATCAATCCAGCAAGGAATTGATACGCTGTATTAGACAATTCCATTTCTCCTGATGGATCATAAAATACATTTTCATTGCCTTTAAACAAGCTCATGTTACAGTGCATTCCGCTACCATTAATTCCAAACACAGGTTTCGCCATAAATGTAGCATGCAAACCATGTTTACGCGCAATTGTTTTTACAACAAGTTTGAATGTTTGGATATTGTCACACGCTTCTAAAACGTTAGAATATTTAAAGTCAATTTCATGCTGTCCAACAGCTACTTCGTGGTGAGAAGCTTCAACGTCAAATCCAAGATTCTCTAATTCAAGCACGATTTCACGACGGCAGTTTTCACCTAAATCTGTTGGCGCAAGGTCAAAATATCCACCTTTATCATTTACTTCAAGTGTTGGATTTACATCTTGATCTAATTTGAAGAGGAAAAATTCAGGCTCTGGCCCTAAGTTAAACGAGCTAAATCCAGCTTCTTCCATATCTTTCAGCGCACGTTTCAAGTTTCCACGAGGGTCCCCAGCAAATGGAGTTCCATCTGGATTGTAGACATCACAGATGAGGCGTGCTACTTTTCCATGCTCGCTTTCCCATGGGAAAATCATCCAAGTATTTAAATCAGGATAAAGGTACATATCGCTTTCGTTGATACGTACGAAACCTTCGATAGAAGAACCATCAAACATCATTTCATTAGATAATACTTTTTCCAATTGTGAAACAGGAACCTCAACATTTTTGATTGTTCCTAAAATGTCTGTAAACATGAGTCGAAGGAAACGAACGTTTTCTTCTTTTGCAAATTTTGTAATATCTGCTGCAGTGTAAGAATTCTTAGCCATTTGTGCTCCTTTATACTTTTCCTATAGTTTTTTATTGAAACCGTATTGATTTTGAGGGGCGAGTCCGCCTTGAATGCGAAATTCTTCCCTAAAAATCTGTCTGATTTCTTTTTCTGTTAAGTTTGAACCTGTATCTTCAACCAACTTAGTTTTCGATTCCATCAACTTCTTCACACCCGACATATTCAATCCTTCCGACATGAGTTCTTTTATTTCTAAAAGAACATCGATATCTTTCAAGGAAAACAATCGCTTATTTCCTACACTTCTAGAAGGTGTAATCAAGCCTTGTTCTTCATAATAGCGAATTTGTCTGGCAGAAAGTTCCGTTAACTGCATCACTGAGCTGATTGGAAATACTGAAAGGTTACGT
>JAITHN010000104.1 GCA_031279745.1 Streptococcaceae bacterium | reverse complement strand
TGATGTTGCTCCTTCAAATTACGAATAGAAAGCTCTTTTTCAGTTGTTTCATTTTTCAAAAGGTTTTCTGTTTGAATCAATTTTTTTTCAAGATCGCTGGTTTTTTCTTTGAGTTTAACTTCACTTTGAAGAGAAAACTCTCGAAGCTGTTGTTGAAGTTCGACAATTTCTTTGTCCTTTTCGCGTCTTTCTTTTTCAATCACAAGGGCATGGTGACTTTTTTCTGCCTCAAGTTGTCTGTCTTGGTCAAGCTGCATTTTCTCGATTTCATTTTGCAAACGAGTGACTTCTTTCAAATGCTCTGCTTCAGAAATTGAGGTTTTCTGTAGCAATCGCTGCTCAATTTCAATTTCTCGAAGCTTTAATTCTTTATCAAATTCAGCATTCTTCACTTGGTTTAATATCTCGGCGAAACTTGCCTGATCCACTTGGAAAATTTCTCCGCAATTTGGGCATTTTATTTGATTCATAGTGATGATTCCTCCTTAAAATAAATTCTATCCTTAGAAATTCCAATAGCATCGCACACCTTATTTTACACTATAAAAAAACTTGAATGGTATGATAGGTTTAGGAAAAGGAGGAGGGAACCATGAAAAAAAGAACAAGCATATTATTGTTCCTTGCTTTGATGACGCTCGTTTTTGCTGGGTGTCAGAAGAAAGCGGATTTGTTAAAAGAACCAATAAAAGACGAGCAATTTAATGTCGGTACCTATGTCACGATATCGATTTATGACAAGGGGAAAGAAAATGCTCTTCAAGATGCGTTTAAATTGATCACAGAATTGCAGGCGTTGATCGAGGTGAATGAGGAAGGGATTTCAAATATTGATGAGGTAAATGCCAATTCAGGCCTAAAACCGACGAAAGTTGATCCCAGAATTTTCTCTCTGGTAAAATCTGCGAAGGAAGAAGCAGAAGCTACCAACGGTGCGTTTGATCCAGCGATTGGAGCAATTACACATCTTTGGCATATTGGATTTCCCGATGCAAAAAAACCGGATGAGAAAGATATTCAATCACGTTTGGGGCTTGTAGACTACCGAGATATTGAGTTAAACGATGAAGCCAAAACCATCTACTTGACGAAAAAAGGAATCAATCTTGATTTAGGTGGAATTGCGAAAGGATTTATTGCAGAACAAGCCATTGAACAATTGAAAAAGCAAGGGGTCACAACCGCAATACTTGACTTAGGGGGACATGTATTCACGATTGGAGAAAATCCGAAGAGTGAATCTGGAGAATGGAAAATTGATATCAAAAATCCGACAGAAAAAGCGTCAACTGGTGAAAAAGATGCAGAAAGTGTTGGAACCTATACGGGTAAAAACAGTGTATTTATTACGACGAGCAAATATGAAAGATACTTGCTTGTTGGGGACACTCTCTATTCTCATTTAATGGATCCAAAAACAGGCTGGCCGTATGAAAATGATTTGGTTGCAGCCACTGTTGTTGGAGACAATGCGGTAAAAGAAGATGCATTAAGCAATGCGTTATATGATATGGGACTGAAAGATGGGTTGGACTATGCCAATAAAAACGATTTGATGGCAATCTTCCTCACGAAAGATAAAACAGCGTATGTATCGAATGCAATCAAAGAACATTATGAACACAATAGCAAATCAAGTTATAAAGTAGAAAAATAGGAGGGCACTGCATGAAGAAGAAACGAATTCAACTTATCGCAATTCTTGCTCTATTGTTTCTTTCTGCTTGTCATGCGACTTCTGAAAATGGCAAAGATGAGTTTGGAACAATTGAGTTAAAAATCAATCAGATTCATACGGTTGGCGAAAATAAAAAGGCGGTCAATGACCCTCCCAAATTGGTAAAACCAAAGTTTCAGCAACCGGTTGCTCAAAAGACTTCATCATCGACATCATCTTCTAGCAGTAAAGTAGCAAGTTCATCAACAACCACAAGCTCTAAAGAAGTTGAGTCAACCGGGTCAAGCTTGATTCCTAGGACGACAAAAATCATGCCGAACCATTTGTATTATGACGGCTGGGCGATTCCTTACCAAGAAGGAGGAGTTGCAAATGGACAAGCGATTATTGATTCCAATCCTCCTGGTATTGCTTCTACTTGGGGTGGGAAAACGCCTTTCTCGGGAACAGACAATTTAAACACCCACTTTATTGGGCACCATTGGGGGGCGTTCGATTGTTTTGTCTCTGTTCCAGTTGGAGCAATTATCAAGGTGACGGATGCACAAGCCCATCAGTTTTCATATAAAGTGGAAAGAATGGCGGTTGTAAATGAAGTTGCGATAGATCAGCAAACGGGGAAAAATCTTTATTCAGAAATCACCTCTACGGGTGGAGGAGAACGGATTGTCATTCAAACTTGTTTAAGTGAAACGACCCGAAACATCCTTTTCTGTAGCCTTGCATAAGACTAAAAAACCTTCAGTCCAAATGGACTGAAGGTTTTTATCTTTTAGTCAGCCGCTCACATAGGGAAGAGCTCATCCATAATCGCTTTAACCGTTGTGATTTCATTTACACGGTAAGCATTGCTCCCACAGAAGAGAAGTGCGTTTTCAGTATTGTGGTTTACAGCATTCAATAAGGCTTCTGAGATACAATAAGGAATCGTTTTGCGGTCACAATGTTTGTAGCTCAAACAGTTGCGGCATTTTTCGATGGGGATGATTTCTTTTTTGATACGGTCGGTAAACGCGTTATGAATTCCACGTCCTGGCATTCCGACAGGAGATTTCAAAAGAAGAATATCCTCTTCCTTTGCATTGACATAGCGTTCCTTGAAATCAAGTGGAGCATCACATTCTTCTGTCGCAACAAATCTTGTTGCCATCTGAACGCCGTCGCATCCCAAGCTCATGTAATGCTCAACATCCTCTTTGGAGAAAACTCCTCCTGCAAAGACAACGGGAACAGTTTCTTTAAATTCTGCTGCAAATTCTTTGACGACTTCGATAATTTTTTTGACTTCGGCATCAAAAGTTTCCATGGCAGTAGGAATGTCATCTGCTTTGAATCCGAGATGTCCTCCAGCCTT
>JAITHN010000085.1 GCA_031279745.1 Streptococcaceae bacterium | reverse complement strand
ATATATAATTTAACCTTTTCTGTATTTAATTTTTTACGAATTTCTTCTTTATCAGTGGATTGAAAAATTAGGCCACGTGCGTCTAATTCATCGAATAAATTTTCAGTCATTTCTTCTCCATTCTTAAGCCAAGCATCAATACCCAAAATGCCAAGTAAAGTCTCATCCATTTTAACAAAATTAAGCAAAAATATCCATACTCTGAACAGGGGATTTGGTGGCGGTTTTGAAATGGGGGCAGAAATGGTGGGGAACCCTCCAATCCTTTCATATAAAGAAAGAATTTGTTATACTTTAGAAAAATGATGGAGGGGACATGAACGAAAAAGGACAGAAAACAGCTACTGCGATGACAATCAGTATTGTCATACGTGTATTTCGCTCGATAGGTATGGTATTTGTCGCCTTCTTTTTACTAGGTGGCGCACTACTTTTTGGTATTGGCGCAGGCTATTTTAGTTATCTTGTAAGTGATGCAAATGTACCAAGCAAAGCTTCATTAGAGAAAAAATTAGAAGATTTAGAAGAAGTTTCCACGTTGACCTATAGTAACGGGAAAAAAATCGCAACGATTAAGAGTGATTTGGTTCGAACGACAGTCAAAAGTAGTCAGATTGCACCCATCATGAAAAAAGCAATGGTGGCAACAGAGGATGAATATTTTTATCAACATAATGGAGTTGTCCCAAAAGCTGTTTTGCGTGCATTGGTAGGCGAATCCATTGGAGGGGCGGCTTCTAGTGGCGGGAGCACTCTTACCCAACAGTTGGTGAAGCAACAAATCTTAAGTGATGAGCCGACCTTTAAACGGAAGGCAAATGAAATCATGATGGCGATTCAAGTCGACAAGGATTTCACAAAAGATGAAATTTTAACAAGTTACTTGAACGTCTCTCCATTTGGAAGAAACAATCAAGCAGAAAATATTGCCGGAGTGGAAGAAGCCGCTCGTGGGATTTTTGGAACAACTGCTCAAAAGCTATCGCTTCCAGAAGCTGCATTCATTGCGGGTCTTCCTCAAAGTCCTATAGTCTACTCTCCTTATGATGGAAATGGAAATATTAAGAGTAAGGAAGATTTAGCGCTTGGACTGAGAAGAAAAAACAACGTTCTCTTTAATATGTATCGGGAAAAGATGATTACAAAAAAAGAGTATGATGCGGCGCTTAAAGTTGATTTGACCAAAAAATTTCAAGCCCATCAAGTCGCAAAAGCATCAACGAACACGTATTTATACTATGCTGTTTTGGATAGTGCGACTGACATTCTTGCCAAACAAATGGCAAAATCGGATGGACTGAAAACCAGTGATTTAAACGATAAAAAAATCCATGATTCGTATTATAATGCGGCAAGCAATCGTTTATTAAAAAATGGGTATAAAGTAAAAACAACCATTTCACAACCCATTCATAAAGCGATGCAAACTGCCGTGAAAAATTACGGCTATATCCTCGATTCAGGAAATAGTTATGGCACTGTACAAGTGGGGACGGTTCTTCTCAATAATCATACAGGTGCTGTACTAGGGTTTATTGGCGGACGGAATTTTGCCAAAAATCAGAACAATCACGCCCTTGATACGGAGCGTTCTCCTGGATCAACGATCAAACCCGTTCTTGCTTATGGCCCTGCCATTGACAAAGGGTTGATAGGAAGCGAGTCACAAGTTTCGAATTTCCCGACACGTTATCCAGATGGACAATGGATTCTACACGTGGGGAATAAAGGGACGAACAGATTTATGAGTGTTCGCGAGGCACTAGAATGGTCATGGAATATCCCAGCATACGATACGTATCAGATGCTCCTTAACAATGGTGGGGCTGAAAGCTATATGAAGAAAATGGGGTATAAAATCAAGGATTATAGCATCCCTTCACTTCCAATGGGCGGAGGTGCTGATATGACAGTTGCCCAGCAAACCAATGGATTCCAAACGATTGCAAACGGAGGGGTCTACCATCAACAGCATATGATTGACAAGATTACCGATGCTGACGGCAAGGTCGTTTACCAATTTAAGGATAAGGGGACGAAAGTGTTTAGCCCGGAAGCGGCATCCGTCCTTAATGATTTATTGAGAAGTGTCGTAAAATCAGCAATAACGACCAATTTCGTTTCTCAAGTCATGAACGTTGCTCCTGCCCTAAGCAGTACGGATTGGACGGGGAAAACTGGAACGAGTGATGATTTTAAAGATGCTTGGCTGATGCTTTCCACTCCGAAAGTGACGATGGGTACATGGACGGGATATGATGATAATTCTCCAATGGTGACCACGCAAAGTGGAAATGTTGGGACATTCTTAGCCTATGTAGCAAGGTCTATCTACTCTGCAGATGCGAATGCATTTGGAGGAGAAAAATTCACGGTGAACGAAGGGGTTATTCACTCTAAAGTCTCAAGCTTTACAGGACAACTTCCAGGAGAAGTAAACGTGAATGGGAAAACGATGAAGACGCCTGGCGAAACGGTGACAAGCTTATGGGCGAAAAACGGCGCTCCTAACTCTAGCTTTGAATTTGGAGTCGGCGGAACAGCGGAGGATTACACTAAAGCGTGGAGTCGTCCTAGTTTTAAAGGGAGTGATCCACTCGTCCAAGATGGGCTAAAACCCGATCAAACGAGCGAAAAGAAAGAATAGAGAGAAATGCGGCAGTCGCTTAAGTGGGACTGCCGTTTTGTTACAAAGTGAGTGGACGTTTTGGAGGTGTAGGAAAAAATCAATCTTAGGTCCCATACACAAATTTGTTAAAAGGGTGCATAATAAAAACATAGAAACGGAGGATACAAAAATGAACGAAAAAGACAGAATATTAGAATTAGTAAAAAGCGGTGTTCTTTCAATGGAAGAAGGCATTCAACTTCTTGAACAAATCAATGAAAATGCGGATAAATCTTCAATAAGTCTTCCTGCAAAACAAGAAGAAGTAGAGTTTCATAGCGTAGAAGATCTTTTGAAAGCAGATGCGTTCCAGGAAACTGAAAGTTTCAAAGGGAAACATGAAACAGATTCATTCGAAGAAGACACGGTTTCTGGAGACGAAGAAAAGGAAGATGGGGAAGACACCCGTTTAGAAGATGAAATTTCTGAAGATGCAGATTCTACAGAAGAGCAATTAAAAAAAGCATTTGAAGATATGAAAAATGTAGCAAAAGATGGTTATACTCAAGCAAAACCTTTTGTTAAAAACATTGTGAATGTTGTAGGGGATGCGATTAAAGTAGCGAAACAAAGTGTAGAAGAAAATGTAGATTGGAAAGAATTCAATCTACGCGTTCCAAAACTCGCCTCTTACCCATTTTCCGATGAAAGAGTGGTTGAAGATGCAGCTCCGACCATTTTGGATATTAAAAACAAAAATGGAAAAATCTTGTTAAAGAAAGCTGAAGACAACATATTAAAGGTCGCGGTTTATGGAAAAATTTATGGTTCATTTGAATCAGAAACGGCTCTTGAAGAATTTTATAAAAATTCGGAATGGAATATAGATAACGAGAAGATTACCATTAATGTTTCAGGGCTACGTATAGTAAGCAATATTGAACTTTCTCTTCCAGAGAGAATGTATGATTATATTTCATTGAAATCGCTCAATGGAGATATTGAGCTCCAAGATGTTGAAGCAGGAGATGTATATGCGGATACAACAAATGGAAAGGTAGCTATTGAAACTGTAAAAGCATCCATGGTTGAAATCAAAGGTGTGAACGGTGGCGTTCAAGTGAAGGATTCAAAAGCACTAGATATTTTGATTAAATCCGTAAATAGTGAAGTTGTCGTAGAGAGTATGGTGGAAAGTTTACTTGTCAATCTTGTAAACGGAGATGTCCGTGCGACTTTAAATTCAGACACTTTGAAAAAAGTGGAAATTAGCAATGTGAACGGAAATATAAAAACAGCTTTTCCAGTAATGCTCGGGCTCAATGGGATTGCCACAACGAATTTTGGTAGCATTTATGAAAAATTCGAATCGACAGAAGTTTTAAAAGACAGCCCAAAACAATTTACAGTTCATCGTATGAACGAAAAAATGGTAGAATTTGGATTAAAGACAACGACAGGTGTCATCTATATGAAAGACGCTGACTAGGAGGGGATTATGAAAAAGAGATTAACAAAATCAAGAGAAAATGTTGTAATCGGCGGGGTAATTGGAGGATTTGGAGAATATTTTGGTATTGATCCAACGATTCTCCGTATAGTTTATGTCACCTTCGCGATTCTAGGATGGGGTTCACCCATTCTCCTTTATATCATCTTGCTGTTCATCGTTCCTGAAGGAGAAAAGAAAGAGAAGAGACAAGAGTATGGATTTCAAAACCGTAAAGGTGAAGCCGACTCCAGAAAAGATGTAACAGATTCTGTAAAAGAAGACAAAGACGTGTGGAGTGATTTTTAGGAGCGGTCAAAAGATAGGTGATTTGCAGTAAAAGACTATGGAGTGGAGAAATCCGCTCCGTTTTTGTATTCGTTCGTCCATAAAAACTTTGACACGACAAAAGCAGTCCGTATAATAAGGAGAGAGGTGAGGAAATGGACTATGAAGCAATCATCCTTTTAGGTGGGATGGGAAGTCGCATGAGAACGGATAGAAATAAAGTCTTTCTTAAAATAGGGGAAAGACCTATACTTCTTCATTCTATCCTTGCGTTTTTACAAGACGAGAATTGTGTGCATCTCATTTTAGTAGGACGAACTGGAGAATTAGAGGCGTTGTCGTCCTTACTCCCTGAATCAAGGAAGGATGTCACCCTAACAACAGGCGGAAAAGAGCGACAAGACAGCGTTTATGAAGGTCTGCTTAAGGTGAAAGATCTGTCGAAAAAAGTGTTTATTCATGACGGTGCGAGACCTTTTTTAACGGAGACATTACTTAGAAGTCTAAAGGAATTTATGAAAAGTGAGCGGGCACTTCTATTGGGCGTTCCGGTAAAAGACACAATCAAGCGAGTGGGGGCTGGAGAAAACGTTCAAGAAACGGTGGAGCGTACCAATCTTTGGCAAGCGCAGACACCGCAAGTTTTTGATGGGGAGTTGATTCTTGAGGCGCATCAGAAAGCCCAAAAACAGAATTTCCAAGGAACGGATGATGTCAGTTTAGTAGAAAAATTCTGTCCAGGAGTAAAGGTTAAGATGGTGATGGGCAGCTATGAAAATATTAAGGTGACGACCCCAGAAGATTTGGTTATTGGGGAAGCAATCTATAAAAACCTGTCATAAGAACCTACTGTTTACCTAGTAGGTATCTTTAGATAGTATGTGTTACGTACACCTATCTAATGGACAGGAAGAGGGGGAGAAGATGAAGGGAATGAGAATCGGGCATGGAATTGATGTGCACAAACTCGTCGAAGGAAGAAAATGCATCATTGGTGGAGTGGATATTCCATTTGAATTGGGGTTATTAGGGCACAGCGATGCGGATGTATTGCTTCATGCGGTCACGGACGCCATTTTAGGAGCTACGTCTTTGGGCGACATCGGGCATGCCTTCCCTCCAGAAGACAAATCGATTGAAGGGATTTCGTCGATTTTCATGTTGGAGGAAACAATTAAACGAATAAAGGAAAAAGGATTTTCCGTTGGAAATATTGATGCAACGATTCTTGCGGAGCGTCCAAAGATGAAACCGCATCTGGAAGCGATGCGAGAAAACATTGCACGTGTCTGCGAGATTGAAGTGAATGCTGTAAATGTAAAAGCGACAACAACAGAGAAACTAGGGTTTTTAGGTAGAAAAGAGGGCATTCAAGCAGAAGCCGTTTGCCTCGTCTTCCAATCATAGTCTTTGGGAATAGACTTGGTCTAGACTGAACTTATGCACAGTCTCGAGCAAATAAGCATGCAGCAATCTTAGAGAATAGACTCCGTCTAGAATAAAGCAATGCACGAAAAGCTGCTCGCAACCTTTTATTCAAAAGATTTGAAAAAAAAAAGCCTTAGGACTAAAATAGTTGAGAACTTTGTAAAAGAGAGGAATATTATGTCAAAGAAAATGAGAGTGCGTTATGCACCAAGCCCCACTGGATTATTGCATATTGGAAATGCAAGAACTGCTCTATTTAATTATTTATTTGCACGTCATAACCAAGGTGATTTTATTATTCGTATCGAAGATACGGACAGAGCACGTCACGTTGAGGATGGGGAACGCTCTCAATTAGAAAATTTAAAATGGTTAGGGATTGATTGGGATGAAAGTCCTGAGAAACCAGGTGATTTTGGACCTTATCGTCAAAGTGAGCGTTTGGATATTTATCAACCACTCGTTCAAGAACTTGTCGAAAAAGGCTTGGCTTATGAGTCTTACAAGACGGAAGAAGAACTAGCTCTTGAGCGAGAAGGCCAAGAAAGTCGCGGTGAAACTCCGAAATACATTTACGAATATGCAGGGATGGACGAGGAAGAGATTCAAGCGGCAAAACAAGCGGCTATTGAAAAAGGATTAACGCCCGTTATCCGCCTTAGAGTGAAGGAAGACTCTCTTTACTCTTGGGAAGATTTGGTGAAAGGAGATATCTCCTTTGAAGGGGGGAATGTTGGAGGAGACTGGGTCATTCAAAAACGTGATGGCTACCCTACCTATAATTTCGCCGTAGTGGTCGACGATCATCTAATGGAAATTACGCATGTACTACGTGGGGATGACCATATTGCGAATACACCTAAACAGTTGATGGTGTATGAGGCGTTTGGTTGGGATGTACCCAAATTTGGGCATATGACTCTCATCATTAACAGTGAAACCGGGAAAAAACTATCAAAAAGAGATACCCATACGCTTCAATTTATTGAAGATTATCGTAAAAAAGGATTTCTCCCTGAAGCCATTTTTAATTTTATTGCGTTACTTGGTTGGAATCCAGGAGGCGAAGAGGAGATTTTCACAAAAGAACAACTCATCTCTCTTTTTGATGCCTCACGCTTAAGTAAAGCACCTGCTGCATTTGATCAGAAAAAATTAGAATGGTTGGATAATCATTACATTAAAAATGCAGATAAAGAGATCGTCTTTCAACTTGCAAAATCTTTCTTAGAAGAGAGTGGACGATTAGACGAGAAATCAGAAGAGCTCGTAGCGTTGTATCAACCACAAATGAATTTTGGGGAAGAAATTCTACCTCTAACTGATTTATTTTATGCGGAATTTCCAGAATTAACGGATGAGGCAAAAGAAGTCTTGAGTGCCGAAACGGCTCCTGTTGCAATTCTTGCTTTCAAAGAAAAACTTGAGAGTTTAACTGATGAAGAGTTCAACAAAGACAATATTTTCCCATTGATTAAAGCCGTTCAAAAAGAAACAGGAATCAAAGGAAAAAATCTCTTCATGCCAATTCGTATCGCAGTGAGCGGGGAAATGCACGGCCCTGAACTTCCCGAAACAATTTATCTTCTTGGGAAAGAAAAAGCAATTGCGCATATTGAGCATGTATTAGGTAAGGATTAAGTTGGATCGGCAACGATTGCCCTAAAAAGTTAGAGGTAACTCTAACTTTTTTTATTCACTTACTATTTTTTTGGGAGGCATGAATAGACAAAACGGGAGGGAAGACCAGTAAACTGGTCTTCCCTCCCGTTTCGCTAATAGAAAGCAGTGAGTGTGTAAATGATGCCGGATGCAGGACTTGAACCTGTGACCTACGCGTTACGAGTGCGTTGCTCTACCAACTGAGCTAATCCGGCAAAAGAGATACGTTAATTTTATCGTATTCGCTAAGGATTTGTAAAGGGCGGGCGTGCAGTTCAGGGAATTTATTTTTGAAAATCATTGTTGAAGAGATGGGGAAACGCTTAACAGCTATCGGTTTAGAAAAGAAATGAAAAGGTGTAGAATAGTGGGGAGGAGGGATTGTATGAGTTGTGTTGGAAATGTGATTTGGATGATTTTTGGCGGAATTGGTGCATTTATTGGTTGGGGAATTCTTGGTGTTTTGTGGTCGATCACCATTATCGGAATTCCTATTGGAAAACAGTGTTTTAAGATTGCTTCCTTTTCCCTTGCCCCTTTTGGGCGTGAAATTCGAGATGATGGAGAAGGAGTGAGTTTGATCCTCAATATCCTCTGGATTGTTTTGGGCGGATTTGAAATGTTTCTTGCGCATTTAATTAGTGCACTCTTCCTTGCAATTACGATTGTTGGACTGCCTTTTGCCGGAAAATCCGTAGAGTTGGCTTTTCTCTCGTTGGCACCATTTGGCAAGCGAATTGTTTAGTACAGATGTTGATAAAAAAGAACCTAGTGTGTTGAGACCAAAAAGTTGGACCAAGTAGGAGTAGATTCATCTGCTCCTTTTTTGGTATTTTTATGGGCGACACTAACGAGAGCTTAATTGCCCGAGATATGCACCATGTTTTAACTCACGCTCGTTTTTGTAGTAAAATATAGAGGAGGTGAGAAGATGACGTACAATTATTATATATGGGATATAGGGGGAACCCTTTTTGATACCTTGCAAACAAGTGTGAAAGCTTTTCAAGACACACTCGCTGTCTACGAGGTGCATGCGTCTTCAGACGAGATTTACAATCATTTAAAAACAACTTCCACAGGAGAAGCCGCAGCTTTTTTTATGGGGGAAAAGGCGGAAGTTTTTTTAAAAAAATACCATGAGATCGAGCGGCCCATGCAGGAGAACCCGATCGTATTTGAAGGAGCAAGAGAAACGCTAAAAGCGATTACGGAGAGGGGGGGAAAAAACTACATCATTTCGCATCGAGATTTGCAAGTGGTGGATTTTCTAGAGACTGCCCATCTTATAGAGTATTTCAGCTACGTGATTACGAGTAATGACCATTTTGCAAGGAAACCTGACAAAGAGAGTGTGGACTATTTAATTGATCGCTTTGGAGTGGTTTCAGAGGAAGCGATGATGATCGGAGATAGGGAATTAGATATTCTTGCTGCTCAAAGGGCTGGAGTGATAAGTGTTCTGTTTTCTCCAGATGGCTATTTAAAAATTAAAGAGGCAGATTTCACAATTTCTCACCTGAATGAAGTATTGGAAATTGGAGGAAGTTAGATGGAAAAGAAAGAGTTACTGGAAAAGCTAAAGAAGGAAGCCTATGTAACAAGTCCACAGCATAGCTTTAAAAACATAAAAGGAGTGAGCGCAACCATGCAGTTTCTTCGTGACGAAGAGGGTGAAGTGCTCTATGCTCCTAGAAAAAAAGTGATGGGCTATGACTTAGACGGGGTTATTTTTTCGATAAAAAAAGCGATAGAGCTAACAAATGAAAAAATTGGAACATCGATTAAATTAGATACGATGACGGCTATTGACTATGAGATTGTTTACTATGCCACCATGGACGATGCCATCCAAAAACGGATTATCAAAGAAAGTATGCCGAATATGCGGATGGTTGAAGATTTGGCGGAGGAGCATCTAAACGGCTCGGAAATTGTTCTGATTACCGCAAGACATGTCGACTATGCCAATGAGACCATTGCAGCATTGAATAAATTTGGCGTGTATTTTGACAAATTGTATTTTACAGAAGATAAACTCCCGTTGATTCGCCGCTTAGGTATTGATTGGTTTTATGATGATAAAAGCGAGACCATTCAGAAGATTAAAGAGACGAGCAAACATACAAAAGCAGTTCTTGTTTCCGCTCCCTACAACCGCGATGCAACGATTTATGATTATCGCTACAAAGTTGGGACCATCTAAAGCGCATTCACGAGTTTTTTGTTCGGTATTGAACAAACTTCGAATAAAGTAAAGCCAAAAAAACATTCGTTCACAAGGAGGTGAATGAATGTTTTTTTGCATTCTAAGCTTCTGGAAGTCCGTTTTCAAGGGCAGCGAATTTTTCCCTCATGGTGTCATTTTTTTCGTCAACTTTTTCACGGATACATCATCCAGCTTTTGATTTGCCAGACGGAGCTGATTTTCACTTGTTGTTAATGCTTTTTTGACGTCTTCCATACGTGCAATCGATTTATCAATACTTTCAATTGCT